>JAOARA010000330.1 GCA_025211115.1 Roseicyclus sp.
GAACATGCGTTCGGCGGACCTGTTGAACAGAAGGATCCTGCCGTCGAAGGTCGTCACCACCACGGCGCTCAGCATCGCCTCGTAGGCCTTGAGCACGGTCGAGGCGGCGCGTTCGGCGGCGATGCTGCGATGCTCGAGCGCGTGGTTCAGGCGCGCCGACAGAAAGGCCGCGGCAAGGATCAGCGCCAGAAGCCCGAGCGTCTGCATGAGGAAGTATTGCCAGATCTCGCGCTCGCGCTCGCGCGCCTGCTGGGCGGTGTCGATGAAGAATTGCAGGCCGGTGGTCACCACGCCGCGGACAAGGTCGGTTTCGGCGGCCAGCGCATCGCGGAACCCCTGAAGGCCCGCCATGTCGCCGGGGTCGAGCGCGTCGATCTCCTCGGCCAGTTCGATGCGCAACCGGTTCAGCCGGGTCAGCCGGGCCTCGAACTCGGGCGACAGCTCGAAGGAGCGCATCGCCGCGAGAAAGACGGTCACGCGGCTGTAGAAGATGTCGAACTCGGTCACCAGGCTGCGCCAGCGTGCATCGGGAACGCGCCCGCCGCCCTGTCGCATCGCCTCGAGCGTTTCGGAGGTGGCCAGCATCAGGGCAAGATGATCGACCTCGAGCTGCGAGACGATCCAGCCCTGGTTGTCGGAATTGGCGTCCCGAACCTCGCCCAGGCGGCGGGCGAAGGAGATCGCGCTGCCGACAAGCGCCAGGCAGGACAGGATCAGAAGCCCCAGAAGAATGGCACCGCCCACGCGCCCGAAGGTGCGAGAGCGGTAGAAGATATTCCTCTGGGGCACCGTGCCGGATCCCGCGTGTCAGTTGACGGTGATGCCGCTCAGCTGCCACACGCTGTAGGCGTAGACGCTTTCCGCGCGGAACCGTTCGTCGCTGTCATAAGGGAAGATCACCCAGAGCGGGCCCTTGTTGCGCACGCTGAAGGGTTCGCCGTCGATCCGGGCGGCGATGATCGGCGCTTCGGCCTCGATCACGTCGCGGGGCATCTCGACCACGTAATCATTGATCGCAACAAGCGTGATGTCGCCGTCGCCCGCGCCGATCTCGTCCAGAAGGCTGGCCAGCGAGGGGCCCGAGAAGGTCAAGACGCCCTCGGTCCAGATGGTCGAGGTTTCGACGGTGATCTGGGGCAGTGCCATCAGGTCGGCATCGGTGAAGTCATGCGCGCCGTCCGTCACATCACCCTGTATCGTCAGGATGACATCTTCGGCGGCTGCGGGTTGCGTCATGGCGAGAGCGGCCAGGGCCGCTGCGCCGGCGACGTTCAGGAAAGTCCGTTTGTTCATGTCAACCTCGGATAGAACCACTGGCTTCACCTACAGCATGACTCGCAAGATTGTAGAACTATCGAAAGATATATGTAATGGTCTTAAGTGTTCGCCGGGGTTCATTGACATGTGCGACAAGTGCGAAGGGCTTTGTCAGGATATCTGACCGACCCATTCGATGAACGTGGTATACGATTGTGGTTCCGCTCTGGCGTAGCCCTACTTTCGCCACGAAACTGCGGAAATGGTAAGACAGCTCGTGCTGAACGAGGATGAACAGGTGCTTTTGAGATGGTAATGATTTCGGAAACCACGTTGCGCGTCCTGATTGCGGACGATCATCGCCTTTTGGCCGAGGCTGTCGGCAATCTTCTCAGCACCGGTGCTGATTTCTCGGTCACGACCGCCGAAACCTTCGACGAGACGCTTGCGGCGCTTGCCGCGGGGCCGTTCGAGATTGTCCTGCTGGACCTGAAGATGCCCGGCATGATGGGGCTCGCCAGCGTCAAGACTGTCGTGGAAAAGGCGCAGGGCGGGCGCGTTGTCCTGTTCACGGGGCGCGTGGACCGGCATTTCCTCAACAGCTCACTCGAGCTGGGGGTGCGTGGCCTGATCCCCAAGACCATGCCGCTGCAATCGCTCCTCAGCGTGATCCAGCTGATCAACTCGGGGCAGGTCTTCGTGCCGCTCGACGGACCGGACGCGGGCGGGCCGGCCAAGGCGGCGGACTCGCCCCTGAACGAGCGCGAGCATTTCGTGTTGAGCCGCGCCTCCGAAGGTCTGACCAACAAGGAGATCGCGCGCGACATGGGCATCACCGAGGTTTCGGTGAAGATGCACATGCGCGCCATCTGCAAGAAACTGAACGCCCGCAACCGCGCCCATGCCGTGATGATCAGCCGGGAACGCGCGCTGATCTGACCGGGGTGGCCCTGAATGTACGGGGCCGCGATCCGACGGGAGGAGACGGATCGCAGCCCCGACCGGACCCGCCCGCCGAAGGGAGGAGACGGCGCGCGGGTCGGCATCGGGCAGCGCTTACATCGGCTCGGGCCGCGGGGTCGCCGGGGTCGAGACCGGAAGCGTCGGATGCACCACCTCGGGGATCTCGCCCGTCAGCGTGCGCAGGAAGGCGGTGATATCCGCGATCTGCTGGTCGTCCAGATCAGCGCCCAGCTGCGAGACGCCCATCACGGCGACAGCCTCTTCCAGCGACCAGACCACTCCCGAGTGGAAATAGGGGGCGGTCAGCTCGATGTTGCGAAGCGGCGAGGCGCGGAAGACGTAGTCGTCGGCCGCGGTCGCGGTCACCTCGAAGCGGCCACGGTCCCCTTCGGGCAGGACGGCCGCACCGGGGCGTTCCACGAGACCGAAGGGATAGTAGCCCTCGCCGCCCATGTTCACGCCCGCGTGGCAGGCCGCGCAGCCTTCGTCGATGAAGGCGTTGAGGCCGCGGATTTCCTGCTCGGTCAGGCTGTCGGCGCCGTTCAGGAACTGGTCGAAGCGCGAGTTCGGCGTGGTCAGCGTGGCCTGGAAGGCCTCGACCGCGAGCGCGAAGTTCTCGAAGGTGACCGGGTCCTCCTCGCCGGGGAAGGCCTCGTTGAAGGCGGTGATGTAGCCTTCCATGGAGTTCAGCGTCTCGATCAGCCGCTCGGGCGTGTTGTTCATCTCGACACCGGCCTGCACCGGCCCCATCGCCTGCTCGGCGAGGTTGGCGGCGCGGCCGTCCCAGAACTGGGCGATGTTGAAGACGGCGTTGTACATGGTGGGCGAGTTGCGCGGACCCTGCTGCCAGCCATGCCCGATCGAGGTCTGCAGCCCGTCGACGCCGCCGAGGCCCACGTTGTGGCAGGACTGGCAGGAGAACAGGCCCGAGCGCGACATGCGCGGGTCGAAGAACAGCATCGCGCCGAGGTCCACGCGGGGCCGCGTGATGATGTTGTTCTCGAGGTCCGGCGCGGTCAGCGGGATCGGGTCGAACAGGTCGTTGGCGTAGGACCGCAGCTCGTCATTGGCGAGCGCGGGGCCCGCCAGGGCCGCCAGAAGGGCGGCGGTTGCGGTCAACGTCAGGTGTTTCATGGGTCATTCTCCGAGGGTCGGCGCGTTTCCGGGGTTCCCGATCTGGAACGATTCCAGACTAGGCGCGCGGGCCAGGCCATTGATTGACGTGGATCAATAGGGCTGCCGATTGCGGGCGGGTGGCCTGTGGCAGCCCGCCGCAGTGCAGCGTGATGCCCGTCAGCGCCGCCGGCCGGTTCCGATCTCGTCGAGGTGCCGCTCCAGCTCGAAGGGCGGGGCGGCCCCGGCCGTCTCGGCCTTCATCGCGTCGAAGGCCGCGCGAAGCGCGTCTTTCTCAGCGCCGGTGCAGTCGTTCCACGGGCGACCCTGAAGCGCCATGTGAAGCGCGTAGAACCCGATGAAATGCGGCCGTGTGCCCGCGGCGAGCATGGCGCGATACGCGGCATCCGCGCCGATGCGGCGCAGCGCCGTGGCCGTGGTGATGCCTGCACGGGCAAGTTCGGCCGCTTGCGCCGGGCCGATGTGGCGGATGGCGGTGACGGGGTCGTCACCCTCGGGCGCGGTCATCGCGGGGCGGGCACGGCGGGGTGCCGGTCAGATGCTCGCCCAGTCCTTGAAACGTACGGGCGCGGCCACGGGGGCAGGGCGCTCGCGCTCGGGGGCGGCACCCTTGGGCGGAGCGGGCTTGGGGCTTTGGGTCGGCATCGGTCTGTCCTTTGTCTCGATCTGCGCGATACCGGGACAGGCTGCGCCCCGATTGCGGCGTGATTGAGGCGACCGTGACCCTGTGACATGGCCCTTCTATTCCATTTTGCGCAACGCATCGTAATTCGCCCGGATGCGCTCGAGGATATAGTCGCCCGCGGTGATCGCGGGATATTTCCGCTCGGGGCCCTGCAGGACGACATCCTTGTTCGCCTGGGCGAAGAAGGGGATCGAGTAGCGCGGTCCGAGGTATTCGTCCGGTCGCGGCATCCGCACGCGGTGCGGGTTCGACAACAGCCGGTCGTCGGACCAGCGCATCAGCATGTCGCCGATGTTGCAGGTGATCACGCCGGTGACCGGCTCGACGCTGGTCCAAGCCCCCTCTTCGGCGGCATGGCCGGGGCAGACCTGCAAGCCGCCCTGTCCGGTCTTCTGGTGCAGCAGGGTCAGGCAGTCGAAATCGGTATGCGCCCCCGCGCGCCAGCCGGTGAAATCCTCGGGCTTGGCGTTTTCCATCGGCAGGTAATGGATCAGGCGCAGCGTCGATTGATACTCGGGCGAGGCCGGGTCGTGGGCGCGGGTGAAGAGATCTTCGTCGAACCCAAGCTTCAGGGCGAAGCAGGACAGCACCTTCATCGCCACGCCCCAGTTGGCGGCCTCGAAGGCCAGCATCTTTTCGCGGAAGCCGGGGATCGCGGCGGGATCTGGCCAGAGGCCCTCCATCCGGGGGCGGGTGATCTGGTAGCTTTCCTTCTGATCCGGCGTGCCGGTCGAGGGGCGGACCTGGCTCTTGAATTCCCAGCCCGCGTTGGTGCCGGGGCGCAGCGGCGTCTTTTCCTTGGCCTCCGGCGATTGTGCAAAGAACGCCTCGGAGAGCGCGAAAGCCTCGTCGATCTGCGCCAACGGGATGCCGTGGCCGGTCAGCTTGAACAGGCCCAGCGTCGTCGCGGCCTGCCACAGCGCCTCGGCGATCTCGGGCTTGCGGGTGTCGAAGTCGGACAGGTCGATCAAGGCGACGGCATGGGCACCCTCGGTGCCCATCGCGCCGATGCGGGCTTCGCGGGCCAGTTCTGCGTTGGAATGGCTGTCGGTCATCGTCGCTCCTTCGCGGGCAAGCGCCGCGGAAGGGAGCAATGACCCGAGGCGCGCGGCCCCTGCCAGCTTCTACTCCGGTGAAAAAAGCTGGCGACCCGGCCAATGTGGAAGAGAGACGAGGAGGCGGGCCGCCAGCGAGGTTTTCCTGCCAGCCGGACACCCCGTAAGGAAGGGAGGAGAAGCGGTGTGCCGTCTGACTGGGTTCACGATGGCGCAGCCTGCGCGGATCGCAAAGCGCGGCCTCCGCACAAGTGGCAATAGTTTCGCACATGCTCAACTTTTGAGCGCCCGACCCCGGTCAAACGGGCAGCTTGCGGGCGTCATGCGGATGGATCGCGGCGCGGGCGGCAGGGGGCCCTTGCCGATTTCGCCGGAAATTTCCCGAAACGAGTCTATAACTCTCTTGAGGGAGATGCGCCCGAGGCCGGTGGAGGGCCGTTGGCGCGGCAAGGGAGGAACGGGAATGCTTGCAAGAATTCTGGTGCCGGTCCGGGGCGACGGCATGAGCGAGACGGTGCTGGCCCATGCCGCCGCGGCGGCGCATCGCCACAAGGCGCATGTCGTGGTCGCCCATTGCCGGGCCAAGCCCGACGACATGATCCCCTACAGCACGCTTTTGCCCCGGTTCGCGCGCGACACCATCCTGTCGCAGGCCGCCGAGCTGGCCGACCAGGAGGAAACGGCCCTGCGCGCCTCGCTGCACGAACTGGCGGGCGCGCTCGAGCTGACCGAGACCGACAGCCCGGACGGCTCGCGCGCCACGGTCCAGTTCGTCGAGGAATTCGGCCGCATGGCCCATGTCATCAAGCACAACGGGCGCTTGGCCGACCTTGTCGTGGTCGCCAAGCCCGACCGCGACCGCAACCTCGGCACCAACGTGCTCAAGACGGCGCTTTTCCAGACCGGGCGGCCGGTTCTGATGTGTCCGCGGGGGCGGCCCGTGGCCGAGGGGTTCGGGCGGCATGTGACGGTCGCCTGGAACGGCTCGCTCGAGGCGGCGCGCTCGGTCGCGCTGACCCTCGACGTGGTGGCGGGGGCCGGGACGGTGACGATCCTGGCCGTGGGCGCGGGCGAGCTGCACGGCGCCACGGCCGAGGAGCTGCGCGACTATTACGCCCTGCGTGGCGTGACGGCGGAGGTTCTGCATTTCGAGGCGAAGAAACCCGGCCTCGCCCTGATGGAGAAGACGCGGGACATCGGGGCCGACCTGCTGGTGATGGGGGCCTACGGGCACAGCCACGAGCGCGAGACGATCTTTGGCGGCAACACGCAATCCGTTGTGGACACAGCGGAATTTCCTGTCCTTCTGGCGCATTGATCGCAATGTTATTGCGCGCAAGAAAATAATACTTGAAGAGGCGCCTTTGTAATTTAGTTACTCCTCCAATGCAGTGACGCAGGGGCAACTTTCTCCCCGTGTCGGCAGTCATGACAGGGGAGGAGCTATCATGTCGTTTACCAAGGGTGGAGTTTTCAAGGCGGCCTGCGCCGCCCTTATCGTGCTCTCGCCGCTTCCGGCGGTGGCCCAGGACTGGGAGCCGCGGCGCCCGATCGATTTCACGATCATGGCGGGCGCAGGCGGCGGCGCGGACCAGATCGCACGTTTCCTGCAGTCTGTGGCCGAACGCTACGACCTGACGAACCGCCCGCTGGTGCCGACGAACCGCGGCGGCGGCTCGGGGGCCGAGGCGCTGCTGCATGTCAATTCCGCCTCCGATCCCGATCACACGATCCTGGTGACGCTCAACAGCTTCTTCACCACGCCTATCCGGCAGGACAACCTGGGCATCGACATCCAGACTTTCACACCGGTGGCGATGATGGGCGTCGATCCTTTCGTTCTCTGGGTGCATGTCGACAGTGGCATCACCAGCCTCGACCAGTGGCTCGAGACGGTGCGCGGCATGAACGGCGAGTATGTCATGGGCGGCACCGGCACGGGGCAGGAGGACAGCATCGTCATCGCCTACATGTCGGATGCCTTCGACATCTCGGTCAACTACATCCCCTATGACGGTGGCGGCGCGGTGGCGCGTGACCTGGCCGGTCAGCAGATCATGGCGACGGTGAACAACCCCGCCGAGGCCAAGGGCTTTTACGAGGCGGGCCAGTTCGTGCCGCTGGTGGCCTTCTCGGACGAGCGTCTGCCGGCCTATCCCGACGTGCCGACGATGATCGAGATGGGGCACGACTTCTCCTACTACAACCAGCGGGCGGTCGTGGGCGCGCCGGGCATGTCGGACGAGGCCGCGGCCTATTACCAGGACGTGTTCACGCAGATCTACGAAAGCGAGGAATGGCAGGCCTACCTCGAAAGCGAAAGCCTGTCGCCGCTCTGGATGGATGCCGAGCAGCAGCGCGCCTACTGGGCCACGCAGGTCGACAACCACCGCGCGCTTCTCGCCGCGCTCGGCGAATAAGACCCGCAGCGTGACCGAAGCCCGAACGGCAGGGGGCCCGAATGCGCAAGGGTGAAATCGTGCCGGCCGGGGTTCTGGCGCGGTTCTCC
>JAOARA010000331.1 GCA_025211115.1 Roseicyclus sp.
AAGCCCGCGCGCGCCTTGGTCATCAGGCTGAGGTCGGGCGCATTCTCGAGGCTCGACATCGGGAAGTTGTCGTTCGGCGTCGCCGCGCGCCAGTCCTGCAGATCGGGGTCGTAGACCTCGATGAAGTTCTGCTCGATGTAGGCGCGCACCTCTTCCTCGCTGAGACCCGGGCCGCCCTCGTCCGAGAGGGTCCGGATCGGCACGTAGCGCAGGCCGTGGCAGGCCGCGCAGACCTGCGTGTAGACCTGCAGGCCGCGCTGCAGCTGGTTCTGGTCGAAGGTGCCGAAGGGGCCTTCGAAGGAGAAGGCGTAGTCTTCGACATGACCCGCGCCGCCTGCCGCGATCGCCGCCCCCGAGGAGAGGGCCAGCGTCGCCGCCGTCACGGTGCTGATTGCAAGTTTCCTGAGCATTCTCAGCGTCCTTTCTCTCACTCGGCGGGCGATGCGGCGGGCGACGTCACGCCACCATGACCACCATCGTCCTTGCCGTAGTGTTCCTTGAAGTCGTCCTCGATCGTGTCGGGCTGCGGCAGCGGCTTCTCGATGACGCCGAGCAGCGGCAGGATCACCAGGAAGTAGGCGAACCAGTAGGCCGACCCGATCAGGGCGATGTAGGGGTAGATGCCTTCGGCCGGCATCGCGCCCGCCCACATCAGGACGAAGAAGTTCACGACGAAGAGCCAGAACCACCACTTGAACATCGGCCGGTAACGACCCGAGCGGACCGACGAGGTGTCGAGCCAGGGCGCCAGCGCCATGACCAAGATGGCCCCGAACATCGCCACCACGCCGAAGAACTTGGCGTCGATGATGCCGCCGGTCAGGAAGCTCGTGAGCATCACGACCCAGACCTCGCCGTCGAAGGCGCGCAGGATCGCGTAGAACGGCAGGAAGTACCATTCGGGCACGATGTGCGCCGGCGTCACCAGCGGGTTGGCCTCGATGTAGTTGTCGGGGTGGCCGAGGTAGTTCGGCATGAAGCCCACAATGGCGAAGAAGACGGCCAGGATCACGGCAAGCGCGAACAGGTCCTTGATCACGAAGTAGGGCCAGAACGGCAGGGTGTCGGCCTCGGCCTCCTTCTTGGAGGTGCGGCGCACTTCAACACCCGTGGGGTTGTTGTTGCCGGTCGTGTGGAAGGCCCAGATGTGCAGGATCACCATGCCCAGGATGACGAAGGGCAGCAGGTAATGCAGCGACAGGAAGCGGTTCAGCGTGGCGTTGTCCACCGCGGGCCCGCCCAGCAGCCAGGTCTGGATCGCGTCGCCCACGAAGGGGATCGCGCCGAACAGGCCGGTGATCACGGTCGCACCCCAGAAGGACATCTGGCCCCAGGGCAGAACGTAGCCCATGAAGGCGGTGCCCATCATCAGCACGTAGATCAGCATGCCGATGATCCAGGTGATCTCGCGCGGGGCCTTGTAGGAGCCGTAGTAGAGACCGCGGAAGATGTGCAGGTAGACCGCGATGAAGAACAGCGACGCGCCGTTCTGGTGGATGTAGCGGATCGCCCAGCCCCCGTTCACGTTGCGCATGATGTGCTCGACGCTGGCGAAGGCCAGGTCGACATGCGGCGTGTAGTGCATCACCAGGATGATGCCGGTGACGATCTGCAGGGCCAGCGTGAAGGTCAGCACGATGCCCCAGATCCACATCCAGTTGAGGTTCTTGGGCGTCGGGATCATGATCGTGTCGTAGATCAGGCCGACGATCGGAAGGCGCTTCTGCAGGGATTTCTCCCAGTTGGCCTTCGGTTCGTAATGGTCGTGAGGAATTCCAGACATGTCGCGTGGTCCTCCGGGTCAGCCGAGCAGGATCGTGGTTTCGTCCACGAACTCTGCAACGGGGATGGGAAGGTTTTCAGGTGCGGGCCCGCGGCGGATGCGGCCTGCGGCGTCGTAGTGCGAGCCGTGGCAGGGGCAGAACCAGCCGCCGAAATCACCGGCGCCGTCCCCGATGGGAACGCAGCCGAGGTGCGTGCAGACGCCGATCTGGACCAGCCATTCGCCGGTGTTCTCGCCCGAGAAATCGGGCATCGAGCGGTTCTCGTCGGTGGCCGGAACCTCGCCGAGGTTCGGGTTCCGCGCGATGGGGTCGACCAGGTCGCCCACCTCGACGGCGCGGGCCTCCGCGATCTCTTCCTCGCTGCGGTGCCGGATGAACACCGGCTTGCCGAGGAACAGGACCGTCAGCTGCGTGCCGACGGCCACACCGCCCACGTCGACGCGCATCTGGCTTGCGGCCTGCACGTCGGCGGAGGGGTTCATCTGGTTCACGAGCGGCCAGACACCCGCCCCGACCGTCACGGCACCGACACCGGCCGTGGCGTAATAGAGAAAATCGCGGCGATCGCCGCTATGGTCTTCGGCGTGTGACACGGTTTCGCGTCTCCCCTTGCTCTGGGTCCGGGGACTGCCGGACCTTGAAAACCCGAAAGGGCGAGGGATGACCCCACTCGCCCGGATGGGTGGCTGTCTATGGGCTACGGTTATAGGCGTCCAGCGGACAAACGCGCGCATCTACGCCGAAATGTCGCAGATGAAACGGCTTTCCCGCCTTGCCGTGCAACCCTTGGCCGAACCCGCCCCGAGCTGGCTCAAGCACGGCGCGAAACACCCCCTCACAGCGGCCTGCGCATCACCCGGTGCAGGATGCCCGAGCCGTCGTCATACTCCGGCCCCTCGGCGGCGAATCCCATGGTTTCGTAGAAGCCGATGACGCCGACCTGCGATTCCAGCAGCGCCTCGGCGAAGCCCGCCGCGCGGGCCTCGTCCAGCGCGACCTCCATGATCCGGCGGCCAAGGCCGGTGCCACGGGCGCGCGGCATGACCGCGACGCGCCCGATCTTGGCGGTGGTGCCCCGCGCGATCAGCCGGGCGCAGCCCAGCGGGCCGGTGTCATCCTCGGCCAGCAGGTGCAGGCAGGTGGCGTCCTCCGCGTCCCACTCCTCGGCCTCGGGGATCTGCTGTTCCTCGATGAAGACCGCGCGGCGCACGGCGAAACAGGCCGCGCGGGCGGCCTCGGTCTCGGCCCGGCCTATCCTCATTCCGCCTTGGTCGCCTGCATCGAGGGGCGGGCCGAGAAGCCTTCGAACCATGCCGCCAGCGCCGGGCGCCCCTCGCGCCACGCCTTGTCGCCGTGGCGCAGGTCGAGATAGCCGAGGGCGCACCCCACCGCGACCTGCCCCATGTGAACCGGCCCGGCGAGGTGGCTCATCCATTGCGCCTCGATCGTGTCGAGGGCGCGGGCGACCTTGGCCCATTGGCCATCGGTCCAGGGGGCGTATCGGAATTCCTCGGGGCGGAAGCGCGCCTCGTAGATGATGCCCACCGCGGCTTCCATGATGCCGTCGGCGGTCGCCTCCAGCGTCAGAACCTCCCACAGCCGCGCCTCGGGGTAGAGGCCCGCGTTGTACTGTGCGTCAAGGAACCGCGTGATCACGCGGCTGTCGTAGACGGTGGGGCCAGTGTCGCGCAGCAGCGCGGGGATCTTGCCCAGCGGGTTGGCGGTGTTGATCCGGTCCTCGCCGCCCATGGGCGAGCTTTGGACGATCTCGTAAGGCACATCGGTGATGCCGGCCTCGGCCAGCAGGACACGGACCTTGCGGACGAAGGGCGAGGCGTCG
>JAOARA010000332.1 GCA_025211115.1 Roseicyclus sp.
CTTGCGGTGATCGTGGAGAGGGCCGCGGCGACGCTGTCGGCCTCCTGCGCGGTGAAGCCTGCCTTGCGCGCGGCGCTGGCGGTTTCCGTGGCGCTGAGGGTCGCGGTCTGGCCGGGGATGGAGACGGCGTGGAGGCTTTGGGCCACCTGCGCCAGCGGTTCCATGTAGCCGGTCACGTCCTTGGTGTTGAGCATCCCGCAAATGAGATGCGTGGGCCGCTTCGGCATACCGGCGAGAAGGGCCGCGATGGCGCGGGCGGCGTGGGGGTTGTGGCCGCCGTCGAGCCACAGCTCGGCGTCCGGCGCGGCCTCGGTCAGCGGGCCGCGGCGCAGGCGCTGCATGCGGGCGGGCCATGCGGCGTTGGTCATGGCGGCGTCATGGGCCGTGTCGGGTTGGCCGAGGGTGCGCAGCGCGGCCAGCGCGATGCCGGCGTTTTCGACCTGGTGCGCGCCCAGAAGGGCGGGTTTGGGCAGGTCGAGAAGGCCGGTTTCGTCCTGGAAGATCAGGCGTCCGTGTTCCTCCCAGACGTGCCAGTGCTGGCCGTGGGCGAAGACGGGGGCGTTCAGGCGGGCGGCCTGAGCCTCGATCACCTCGAGGGCTTCGTCTTGCTGGCGGCCGACGATGACGGGGACGCCGCGCTTGATGATCCCGGCTTTCTCGGCGGCGATCTGGCCAAGGGTTTCGCCGAGATATTGCTGGTGGTCCATGTCGACGGGGGTGATGACCGTGAGGGCGGGGCGGTCGATGACGTTGGTCGCATCGAGCCGGCCGCCGAGGCCGACCTCGAGCAGGGTGTAATCGGCGGGCGTTTCGGCGAAAGCGGCGAAGGCGGCGGCGGTGGTGATCTCGAAATAGGTGATCGGGTCGGGGCCGTTGGCGGCAAGACAGGTGTCGAGCGTGCGGGACAGGGCCTGTTCCTCGATCAGCTCACCGGCGACGCGGATGCGTTCGTGGAAGCGCGCGAGATGGGGAGAGGTGTAGGCGTGGGTGGTCAGCCCCGCCCCTTCCAGCCCCGCGCGGATCATGGCGAGGGTGGAGCCCTTGCCGTTGGTGCCCGCAATGTGGATCACGGGGGGCACGCGCCGCTCGGGGTGGTCGAGGGCTGCTAGGATGCGGTGCATCCGGTCGAGCGTCAGGTCGATGATCTTGGGGTGAAGCGACATCATCCTCTCGAGGAGGATGTCGGAGGAAACTGCGCTCACGGCTTTTCCGCGGCCTCGGGTTCGGGGGCGGTTTCAGGCGCCGGGGCCGTTTCCTCGGGGGCGGGCAGGTCGCCCACGACGGCGGGGGGCAGGCCGGTCAGCATCCGGGTGATGGTGATCAGCTCGTCGCGCAGCTGTGCGCGGGGGGTGACGCGGTCGAGCATCCCGTGGTCGAGCAGGTATTCGGCGCGCTGGAAGCCCTCGGGCAGTTTCTCGCGGATGGTCTGTTCGATGACGCGGGGACCGGCGAAGCAGATCAACGCGTTGGGTTCGGCGATCTGGACATCGCCCAGCATGGCGTAGGAGGCCGTGACACCGCCGGTCGTGGGGTGGGTGAGGACGACGATATAGGGAAGCCCCGCTTCCTTGAGCATCTGGATCGCCACGGTCGAGCGGGGCATCTGCATCAGGGAAAGAATTCCCTCCTGCATGCGCGCGCCGCCTGCGGCGGAGAACAGGATGAGCGGGCGCTTGAGGGCCACCGCGCGTTCGCAGGCGGCGATGATGGCGTTGCCCACATACATGCCCATGGAGCCGCCCATGAAGCTGAAATCCTGCGCGGCGGCGACAACCGGCGTGCGGCCGATCTCGCCCTCGGCGACCAGCATCGCCTCGGCCTCGGCCGTGGCTTTCTGGGCGGCGCGCAGGCGGTCGGGGTATTTCTTCTGGTCGCGGAACTTGAGCGGGTCGTCGATGGGCTTGGGCACCGCGACTTCGGTGAAGATGCCGTTGTCGAACAGCGCCTCGAACCGGGCGCGGGGGGTGATCGCCATGTGATGCCCGCAATTGGTGCAGACATTCAGCGCCTCGGCCAGCTCGCGGTGAAACAGCATCGTGCCGCATTCGTCGCATTTGGACCACAGGTTCTCGGGCATCTCGCGGCGCGAGAAGATCGAGTTGATCCGCGGGCGGACGTAATTGGTGATCCAGTTCATCGACGCGCTGCCCCTCGGCCGTTTCGGGTCAGCGTGGAGATATGGGAAGCGGGGCGCACATGCAATGTTTCTCAGGGCGCGACCCACTGGCCCTGCCAGCCGTCCGCCGCGCGGTAGAGCGCGCGGATATGCGGCGTGCCGAGGTGGAGGATGTCCAGCTCGGCCAGGGTGCAGGTAATCCGGGCAAAGCGGGCGGCACCGCCCGTGGGCCGGTCGCCGGTGGTGTCGAGCGGCGTGCCGGGAACGGTGCCGCTGTAATTCGCCTGAGCCTCGGGGGGCAGGCGGGCGAAGACGGCGGGGTCGCCGGGATTGAGCGTGGCCCGCGCGCGGGCGCGGATCTGAAGCTGAGGCTTCGGCAGCCAGACATGGAGGGCCACGCGCGGATCGGCGGCGATCTGCAGCGCCTTGGGGCTGGCGGCGTCGGTGAACAGCTCGAGCGTGGCGGCGGCCCGGTCGGCCCCGCGCAAGACCAGCGTGCGCAGCTCGGGCCCGTCCGGGCCGAAGGTCGCCAGCGTGGGGTGGCGCGCGGGGTGCTTGCGGTCGGCCACGCCGCGGGTGAGGTGGGACCAAGCCGTGTCTAACAGGCCCGATAGGGTCGATTCAGTCATATCCGGTCATCTCCAGGTAGCCGCGTCCGGTATGGCTTCCGGAAAAGCGGATCGGCCCTTCCCAATAGCTGACCGAGACGTCCATCCAGCTTTGCGGGTTGAGGGGGGTGGTCTCGATCCGAACCCCTTGGGCGGGCAGCTCGATGCGCCACTCGGTCGGCACGTCGCGGCCTTCGACCTCGGTCACCGCAAGCGGTGTCATGGTCAGCGCGCCGTCGGGATAGGCCGTCGTGGTGCCGTCGGGCGCGATCCAAGTGGCCGAGGTGAAGACGCCGCCGCCCCCTTCGCGGAGCGCGAAGCCCATCATCCGCGCGCCATCCGCGAACTGGAGCGAGACCCAATCCCACCCCTCCTGCGTGTTGGAGAGAGGTTGCGAGGACCATTCGCGGTCAAGCCACGCGGTGCCGGTGACGGGCACCGCGCCGCCGGGCAGCTCGAGCGTGCCGGTCACCTCGTAGAAGGGTTGCGAGTAGTAATAGCTCGCCTGCCCTTCGGAGGATTTCACCGAATAGCCGTCGTCGCCGTGAAAGACGAGCGGGCCGGTGGCGGTCAGGTTCAGGTCATAGGCGAAGCCCTCGCCGCGGGCGGTCAGGGTGAGCGCGTCATAGGCATCCTGCCCCGCTGCGGCGGTCGAGGTCATGGCCCAGTCGTCGATCCAGGCTGTGAAGGGCGCGGCTTCGTTCCCGGCCTGTGCCCCGGCCTGACCGATGCCGCCGCGCGCGAGGCGTTCGGCGCTGAAATGCGCGTCGGGCGTGGTCAGGCCGGCGTGGCCCATCCAGAGCTGCGTCGCCTCCCACCCGTCGGCGGGGCGGGGGGTGAGGGCGGAGCGGAACAGCGTCCATTGCGCGCCGTAGTCGGTGCCGTCCGGCCCGGTCAGGGTCGCGGTCAGATACCACCATTCGATGCGATAGGCCGGGTGCGGGCCGTGATCGGCGGGAAAGTCGAACTGCGCCGGGCGTTGCGGGACGGCGAACCCCTCGGCCGCGGTGCCGAGGCCCGCGAAGCCCTGCGCATGGAGCGGCCCGGCCAGCAGGGCGAGGCAGGCGAGGATGGCTTTAGCGTTCATGGGCGAAGACCCCGAGAAAGCGCGATGCCGGCATCCGGGCGAGGCGCAGCGCCGGAAGCGTGGCGGCCAGCGCCGCGGCGACAAGGGCGAGGGCAAGGAGCATCAGCCAGTCGCGCGGGAACAGCTGCATCGGCAGGCGCCAGCCGAAGGCCTCGACATTCACGATGGCCAGCAGCACCCAGGCGAGGATCAGCCCCACGGGCAGGGCAAGGGCGAAGGTCAGCGCGGCAAGGATCAGGCTGCGGCCCAGTTCGGCCCGCGCGAGCCGCGCCCGCGTCAGCCCCAGCGCCCAGACCGGCGCCAGTTGCGGCAGACGCATGGTGGCGCGCGTGAGCAGGCTGGTCAGGAGGGCGAAGCCCGCCACGCCAAGGGTCAGCACGTTGAGCGCGCCGGTGATGCGAAAGGTCTGGTCGAAGACGTCGAGCGAGAAGCGCTTGACCTGCGCCTGGTTGATGACGGCATCGGGCGGCAGGCCGAAGTCTTCGCGCAATGCGCTGGCCAGCGCGGGGGCGTCTGCGGGCGGAACGCGCAGCGCGAAGCGGGTGGCGGTGAGGTCCGGAAACGTCTCTGACAGGCGGTGCAGGGTCACGATCGCCTGCGCCTGCGGGTTGCCGTAGTCGGAATAGATCGCGGCGATGGGCAGGGTCAGGC
>JAOARA010000333.1 GCA_025211115.1 Roseicyclus sp.
GGTTATGGCTTCCTGTCGGAAAACGCGACCTTCGTGCAGGCGCTGGAAGATCACGAAATCACGTTCATCGGCCCCTCGGCGGAACACCTCCGCATGATGGGCGACAAAATCACCGCGAAAGACACCGCGCACAAGCTGGGCATTCCCTGCGTTCCCGGGTCAGATGGGGGCGTCCCTGACATCGAAAGCGCACGCAAGATGGCGGCCGAGATGGGATATCCGGTGATCATCAAAGCCACCGCCGGTGGCGGCGGGCGCGGCATGAAAGTGGCCGAGACCGAGGCCGACATCGACACCGCGTTTTCCACCGCTCGTTCGGAAGCAAAAGCCGCCTTCGGCAATGACGAAGTGTATATGGAGAAATACCTCCAGACACCGCGTCACATCGAAGTGCAGGTCTTTGGCGACGGCCAAGGCGGTGGTGTGCATCTGGCGGAACGCGACTGCTCGCTTCAGCGGCGTCACCAGAAGGTATTCGAAGAGGCCCCCGGCCCCTCGATCAGCCCCGAAAACCGCGAGAAGATCGGCACGATCTGCGCCAACGCCGTGGCCGAGATGGGTTATTCCGGCGCGGGCACGATCGAGTTCCTGTATGAAGATGGCGAGTTCTATTTCATCGAAATGAACACCCGTCTGCAGGTGGAACACCCCGTGACCGAGGCCATCTTTGGCGTCGATCTGGTCCGCGAACAGATCCTGGTGGCCGAAGGCAACACGCTGTCCTTTGCCCAGTCGGATCTGGAAGTGAACGGCCACGCGATCGAGGTGCGGATCAATGCCGAGAAACTGCCGAATTTCGCGCCCTCGCCGGGGCGGATCACGCAGTATCACGCGCCGGGTGGCCTTGGCGTGCGGATGGACGGCGCCATCTACGACGGCTACCGCATCCCGCCCTATTACGACAGCCTGATCGGCAAGCTGATCGTCCACGGACGCGACCGGCCCGAGGCGCGGGCGCGGCTGCACCGGGCACTGGGCGAGCTGATCATCGACGGCGTCGACACCACGGTCCCGCTGTTCCACGCGCTGCTCGATGCGCCCGCGGTGCAGTCGGGCGATTACACGATCCACTGGCTCGAGGGCTGGCTTGCCGAGACTCTCGGCTGACAGGTCGCGGCCTGCGCCGCCGATCCCTCCGGAGGCGATCCCTCGCCTGCCGGAGGGCGGCCCGGTGGTCGACCTCGGCGCGGGATTGCCGCCTGCGCGTCTGCTGCAGTTTCCGCAGGACTTTCCCGGACTGCGCTCTAGCTTGTCGCTCATGGCGCATGACATGTTCAGCCCGGCCCGCCCGGCGCTGTCACCGGAGTTGATGATACGAGCTTATGCTGCCGGCATCTTTCCGATGTCGGACGGCGCGGATCATGACGGCATCTTCTGGGTCGATCCGCAGCGCCGCGGGGTCTTTCCAATCGACGGGTTCCACGTCTCGCGCAGCCTGCGCCGCCGCATCGCCAAGGGCGATTACGAGGTGACCGTGAACCGCGATTTCGCGGGCGTGGTCGCCGCCTGCGCCGACCGGCCCGAGACCTGGATCAACGCCGAGATCTTCGACACCTACATGGCGCTGCACGCGCTCGGCTACGGCCAGTCGGTCGAGATCTGGATGGAGGGCCAGCTTGCAGGCGGGGTCTTCGGCGTGACGCTCGGCGCGGCGTTTTTCGGGGAATCGATGTTCTCGCGCCGCACGGACGGCTCGAAACTGGCGCTTGCGCACCTCGTCTCGCGGCTGCGCGCGGGGGGATTCCAGCTTTTCGACACGCAGTTCACGACCGAGCATCTCGAACGGCTCGGCGCGGTGGAGCTGCCGCGCGCGGAATACCGGCGGCAGTTGCAGCTGGCCGTCACCAGCCCCGCCGATTTCTTTGCATTGGACCGCGAGGCCCCGCGATGATCGGGCCAAAGCGACGGAACCTCCGCCGCAGGGCTTGACCCCGGCGCGGATAACGGGGCCTATCAGACCCCGGATGAGGACAATAACAACAGGGACGGACCACATGACCTTGAAGGGCATTCTCCTGTCGGCTTCGATGATCGCGCTTGCCGGCGCGGCCACGGCCGAAACGCGGATCGGGATGATCACCACACTGTCGGGCGGCGGCGCATCGCTGGGCATCGACGTGCGCGACGGGTTCCTGCTCGCCATGGAGCAGGCGGGCCGCGACGACATCACGCTGATCGTCGAGGACGACGAGCAGGCCCCCGATGTCGCCGTGCAGCTGGCCGACCGCATGATCCAGGCCGAGGACGTGGACATCATGACCGGCATCATCTGGTCGAACCTCGCCATGGCGGTGGTGCCCTCGGTCACGGCGCAGGGGGTGTTCTACCTTTCGCCCAACGCGGGCCCCTCGCAGCTGGCCGGGCGCGGCTGCAACCCCAACTATTTCAACGTCGCATGGCAGAACGACAACCTGCACGAGGCCGCGGGCGCCTATGCCAATTCGGCGGGCTATTCCAACAGCTTCATCCTCGCGCCGAACTACCCCGCGGGGCAGGACGCGCTGGCGGGCTACAAGCGGTTCTACGAGGGCGAGCTGGCCGGTGAGATCTACACCCAGCTGGGCCAGACCGACTACGCCGCCGAGATCGCGCAGATCCGGGCTTCGGGCGCGGATAGCGTATTCTTCTTCCTGCCGGGCGGGATGGGCATCTCCTTCCTGCGGCAGTATGGCGACAGCGGGCTCGACATTCCGGTGATCGGCCCGGCCTTCAGCTTCGACCAGAACATCCTGCAGGCGGTGGGCGCGGATGCGCTTGGCGTGGTGAACACCTCGCAATGGTCGCCCGACCTCGAGAACGAGGCCAACGCCGCCTTCGTCGCCGCCTACCAGGAGGCCTATGGCCGCCTGCCCTCGCTCTACGCGAGCCAGGGGTTCGACACGGCGAACCTGATCCTCTCGGCGCTCGAGGTCGCAAACCCCTCGGATGATCCCGACGCCTTCCGCGAGGCGCTGCGTGCCGCCGATTTCGTCTCGACGCGCGGCGATTTCGCCTTCGGGCCGAACCACCACCCGATCCAGGACATCTATGTCCGCGAGGTGGTGCAGGACGGCGACATCTTCACCAACCGCCTTGTGGGTGTCGCGCTGGAAGACCGCGGCGATGCCTACGCGGCCGAGTGCCAGATGTAACCACGTCGTCCACGGACGGATCGAGGCCGGTCCACGGGCCGGCCTCGTCTTTTGCGAGGGGGTGAGATGTCCGCGATCCTGATCGTCGAGCAGGTGCTGAACGGGCTGCAATTCGGGGTGATGCTGTTCCTGATGGCGGCGGGCCTGACGCTGATCTTCGGCGTCATGGGGCTGATCAACCTTGCCCATGGCTCGCTCTACATGGTGGGCGCCTTCGTCGCCGCGACGGTGGCGGGGCTGACGGGATCGTTCCTGCTCGCACTGATCGCCGCGATGGCCGCCGCCGCGATGGCGGGCGCGGTCATCGAGATGAGCGTGATCCGCAGGCTCTACCACACCGACCACCTTGACCAGGTGCTGGCGACCTTCGCGCTGATCCTGATCTTCTCGGAAGGGACGCGGGCCATCTTCGGCTCTTTCCCGCTTTACCTCGACACGCCCGCACTGCTGTCGGGCCCCGTGACCCTGCCGCTCGGCATCGAGTATCCGCGCTACCGGCTTGCGCTGATCGCCGCCGGGCTGGCCGTGGCGCTTGGCCTGTGGCTGCTCATTGCAAAGACGCGCATCGGCATCCAGATCCGCGCGGGCGAGAATGACCGCGAGATGATCGCGGCCTTGGGCGTCGACATCCGCACGCTTTACACCTTCGTCTTCGCGCTTGGCGCGGCGCTGGCGGGGCTGGCGGGCGCGCGGGTGGGCGCGATCCAGTCGGTGCAGGTGGGCATGGGGGAGCCGGTGCTGATCCTTGCCTTCGTGGTGATCGTGATCGGCGGGATCGGCTCGATCAAGGGCGCCTTCGTCGGCGCGCTGATCGTGGGGCTGACCGACACGCTGGGGGGCATCTTCCTGCCCGAGCTGTTCAAGCTCTTCATGGAACCGGCCTCGGCCACGCAGATCGGGGCCTCGCTGTCGTCGATGGCGATCTACCTGTTGATGGCCGCCGTGCTGATCTGGCGGCCCACCGGCCTTTACGGGGTGCGCGCATGAGCCGGGAGGGATACGTCAACGCGGCCCTCGTCGCCGCCCTGGTCGGCGTGCCGATCTGGGCGCATGTCGCGGGCGAGCCCTTTACCATCACGCTGGCCACCCGCGCGGTGATCTTCGCGCTGGCGGCCGTCGGGCTGAACCTTGCGCTGGGGCTGGGCGGCATGGTCAGCTTCGGGCACGCGGTGTTCTTCGGGCTGGGCGGCTATGCCATGGGCATCCTTGCCCATCACGCGCAGAATTTCCTGCCGCTTTACGACGGGCTGTTCCTGATCGAGGGCACCAAATCCATGCCGGTGATCTGGCTCGTGGCGATCACGGTCTCGGCCCTTGCAGCGCTGTTGATCGGGCTTCTGTCGCTGCGCACATCGGGCGTCTATTTCATCATGATCACGCTCGCCTTCGGTCAGATGTTCTACTACTTCACCATCTCCTGGAGCGCCTATGGCGGCGAGGACGGGCTGTCGATCTGGGTCAGGAACGGGTTTCCGGGGCTGAACACGCTCGACCCGATCCAGTTCTACGCGCTCTGCTTCGCGCTTCTGTGCGCCGCCTTGTGGCTCACGCACCGCATCGCGCGCTCGGCCTTCGGGCTGATGCTGAACGCCACGCGGCAGGTGCCGCACCGGGTGGAGACCGTGGGCCTCGACGGGCAGCGGGCCAAGCTGGTGGTCTTCGTCATCTCGGGCGCGATCACGGGGCTTGCGGGGGCGCTTTTCGCGGATCTCAACCGCTTCGTCAGCCCCACCATGTTCAGCTGGCACATGTCGGGCGAGATCATGATCTTCGTCATCCTCGGTGGCGTCGCGCGGCTGTTCGGGCCTGTCGCCGGCGCGGTGCTCTTCGTGGCG
Source organism: Roseicyclus sp. (assembly GCA_025211115.1). Taxonomy (GTDB): domain Bacteria; phylum Pseudomonadota; class Alphaproteobacteria; order Rhodobacterales; family Rhodobacteraceae; genus Roseicyclus. The sequence goes on from JAOARA010000333.1 coordinate 4,967, forward strand.
ATGGAGCATGTTCTGGGCGACCTGAGCGACTATTGGCACATCTACCTCGGCGCGCTGCTGCTCGGCATCGTGCTGTTCGCGCGCGGGGGTGTCGTGGGGCTGCTGGCGGGGCGAGCGAAGAGCCATGACTGATCCGGTTCTCGACATAAGCGGGTTGACCAAGAGCTTCGGCGCGCTGGTCGTGTCGGACGGCATCGACCTGAGCCTTCGGCCCGGAGAGATCCACGCCGTGATCGGCCCGAACGGGGCGGGCAAGACCACGCTGATCGCGCAGATCTGCGGCGCACTGGCACCCGATGCCGGCACGATCCGGTTGCGGGGGCAGGACGTGACGGCGCTGCCCACCCGCGCGCGGGCGCGGATGGGGCTGGCGCGCACCTTCCAGATCTCGGCGCTGGCGATGGAGGATACCGTCCTGCAAAACGCCCTTCTGGGCGCGCTGGGGGCGGCGGGCAATCCGTGGCGGCTGTTCCGCCCGGTGCTGTCGGACCGCGCCTTGCGCGCGCGGGCCGAGGCCGCGCTGGACCGTGTGGGCCTGCTGGAGAAGGCCGCGATGCGCACCGCGGACCTGAGCCATGGCGAGCGGCGGCAGCTGGAGGTCGCCGTCGCCCTCACGCTCAGGCCCGCGGCCTTCGTCATGGATGAGCCCATGGCGGGGCTGGGGGCCGAGGGCGGGCAGAAGATGACCGCGCTTCTCGACACGCTGCGGCACGAGGCGCCGATCCTGCTGGTGGAGCATGACATGGACGCGGTCTTTGCGCTGGCCGACCGGATCAGCGTGCTGGTCTACGGCAAGATCATCGCCAGCGGCCCGCCCGACGCGATCCGCGCCGATGCCGCCGTGCGCGAGGCCTACCTGGGGGACGAGGCATGAGCCTGCTCACGCTCGAAGGCGTCACCGCCAGCTACGGCGCCAGCCAGGCGCTGTTCGGCATGGACCTGACCCTGTCGGAGGGGGAGGCCGTGGCGATGATGGGCCGCAACGGCATGGGCAAGACCACCACCGTGCGCGCGATCTGCCGGATGCTGCCCGCGCAAGGCAGGCTGGTCTTCGACGGCCATGACCTGACGCGGCTGGCCAGCCACCGGGCGGCGCAGCTGGGCATCGGGCTGGTGCCCGAGGGGCGGCGCTGTTTCCGCGACCTGACGGTCGAGGAGAACCTCGTCGTCGCCGCCCGGCGCGGGCATTGGGACCTGTCGCGCGTGGCCGGTCTGTTCCCGCGGCTGGCCGAGCGGCGGGGGCAGCGCGCCTCGACCCTCTCGGGCGGCGAGCAGCAGATGCTGGCCATCGGCCGCGCGCTGATGACGAACCCCCGCCTCCTGATCCTCGACGAGGCGACCGAGGGGCTGGCCCCCCTGATCCGGGCCGAGATCTGGGCGGCCATCGCCCGGCTCAAGACCGAGACGGGATTGTCGCTTCTTGTCATCGACAAGTCATTGAAGGAGCTTAAGGGCGTGGCCGACCGTGCCGTCCTGGTCGCCCGCGGGCAGGTGGCATGGGCGGGCGCGATGGACGCGCTCGACGCGGAAACGAGCGCGCGGCACGTCGGTGTCTGAGGCGCGCGGCACAAGGGGCATGTCATGGGCCGTTTCGAGCGCTACCTGACCCTCTGGGTCGGGCTGGCCATGGTCGCGGGGATCGCGCTGGGAAGCCTTGTGCCGGGCCTTGTCGCGGGCATCGCCGCGGCCGAGGTCGCCAGCGTCAACCTTGTCGTGGCCGTGCTGATCTGGGCGATGGTCTACCCGATGATGGTGGGCGTCGACCCCGGCAGCTTACGCGACGTAGTCCGCCAGCCCAAGGGGCTTGCCATCACGCTGGCGGTGAACTGGCTGATCAAGCCCTTCACCATGGCGGCCCTCGGCGTGTTGTTCTTCGAGGTCGTCTTCGCCGACCTGATCGCGCCCGAGGATGCGCAGCAATATATCGCGGGGCTGATCCTGCTGGGGGCCGCGCCCTGCACGGCGATGGTCTTCGTCTGGTCGCAGCTGACCCGCGGGGACGAGGCCTATACGCTGTTGCAGGTCTCGGTGAACGACGTGGTGATGGTCTTCGCCTTCGCGCCCATCGTCGCGGTTCTGTTGGGCGTGGCCGACATCACCGTGCCGTGGGAGACGCTGATCCTGTCGGTCGTGCTGTTCGTGGCGCTGCCGCTGGCCGCGGGGCTTGCGACGCGGGCGAGGCTCGGCAGCGACGCGCGGATTGAGGCGTTTCGGACAGCGGTCAAACCGTGGTCGGTGATCGGCCTGATCGCCACGGTGGTGATCCTCTTCAGCCTGCAGGGGCAGGTGATCCTCGACCGCCCCCTCGTCATCGCGCTGATCGCGGTGCCGATCCTGATCCAGTCCTACGGCATCTTCGCGCTGGCCTATGCCGCGGCCTACATGCTGCGCGTGCCGCACCGGATCGCGGCGCCCTGCGCGCTGATCGGCACGTCGAACTTCTTCGAACTGGCCGTCGCGGTCGCCATCAGCCTCTTCGGCCTGAACTCGGGCGCGGCGCTGGCCACCGTGGTGGGCGTGCTGGTCGAGGTTCCGGTGATGCTGTCGCTGGTGGCCTTCGCCAACCGCACGCGCTTGCGGTTTCAGCAAGGCTGAGATCGGAGCGCGCCGTGCGCGATTGCCCGTTGCGGGCCGCGGCCCGTGCCGCCTAGGCTTTCGCCATGGCCTACCGCTTCGACATCAACGCCACGCGCTACAGCTTCGCCTCGCTCAAGGTGCTTCTGGCGCGTGCCACGCCCGAGCGAAGCGGCGATGCGCTGGCGGGCCTTGCCGCGGCTGACCCGGTCGAGCGGCTGGCCGCCCAGCATTGCCTGGCCGATGTGCCGCTCAAGGCGTTCCTTGAAGACGTGCTCGAGGTCGACGGCGACGCCGTCACCGCGCTGATCGCGGCGCAGCATGACGCGGCGGCCTTTGCGCCCGTGGCCGCGCTGACCGTGGGAGAGTTCCGCGACTGGCTGCTCGCCCCCCAGACGACAAGCGCCGAGATCACAGCCCTCGCCCCCGGCCTGACCCCGGAGATGGTGGCCGCCGTCTCGAAGATCATGCGCGCGCAGGACCTGATCGCGGTCGCAGCCAAGATCGAGGTCGTGACCCGCTTCCGCTCGACCATCGGCCTCAGCGGCAGGCTGTCCACGCGCAACCAGCCCAACCACCCGACCGACGACAGCCGGGGCATCGCGCTCTCGGCGCTCGACGGGCTGATGATGGGGGCGGGCGACGCGGTGATCGGGGTGAACCCCGCCACCGACAGCCTGCCCGATTACATCCGCATCTGCGAGGTGCTGGAGGCGATCCGCACCCAGCTGGCGATCCCCACGCAGCATTGCTGCCTCGGCCATGTCAACACCGCGCTCGCCGCGATCGAGGCGCGCGCGCCGGTCGATCTCGTGTTCCAGTCCGTCGCGGGCTCGGACAAGGCCAACGCGGGCTTCGGCGTGACGCTGGACCTGCTCGACGAGGCGCATGAGGCGATCCGCGCGCTCGGCCGTGCGCCCGAGGGGGCGAACCTGATGTATTTCGAGACCGGACAGGGCGCGGCCCTGTCGGCCGGGGCGCATCACGGCATGGACCAGCAGACGATGGAGGCGCGCGCCTATGCCGTCGCCCGGCGCTACCGGCCCCTTCTGGTGAACACCGTGGTGGGGTTCATCGGGCCGGAATACCTTGCCGACGGCAAGCAGATCATCCGCGCGGGGCTGGAGGACCACTTCTGCGGTAAGCTCCTCGGGCTGCCGATGGGGGTGGATATCTGCTACACCAACCATTCCTACGCCGACCAGGAGGACATGGACATCCTGCTGACCGCGCTGGCCGCGGCGGGGGTGAATTTCGTCATCACCGTGCCGGGGGCCGATGACATCATGCTGAATTACCAGTCGCTTGCCTTCCATGACGCGCAGTTCATCCGCGACACGCTGGGCAAGCCCCCTGCCCCGGAATTCGCCGCGTGGATGGCCGCGAACGGGATCGGCGAGACCGACACCGCGCTGCCCTCGCTCGAGACCGCCCTGTCGCAGCTCAGGTTGCCCGCCGCATGACCGAGGGCCCCGGCATCACCCGCGCCGAGATCCGCGCGCTGACAGAGGCGCGGCTGACCTTCGGCGCACGGGGGCGCGCGTTGGACACGGGCCGGGCGCTCGGCTTCGCGCTGGATCACGCGAAGGCGCGCGCGGCGGTCCTGTCGGAGATCGACACCGGCGCGCTTGGCACGGCGCTGGTGCGCGCCGGGCTGTCCCATCACGTCCTGACCAGCGAGGCGGCAACGCGCGACACCTATATCCGCCGCCCCGACCTCGGTCGCCTGCTGCCCGAGGCGGCGCGCACAGCCCTGCCCCGCCCCGCGGGCGGCCTCGACGTGGCGCTGGTGCTGGGCGACGGGCTGTCGGCGACGGCGGTGCAGCTGAACGGCGTGGCTTTTGTCACGGCGCTGGCCGCCCGCCTTCAGGCCGAGGGGCTTCGCACAGGCCCCGTGATCCTGGCCCGGCAGGCGCGGGTGGCGCTTGGTGACGGGATCGCGCGGGCGATGGCGGCCGAGACGGTGGTGATGGCGCTGGGGGAACGGCCCGGCCTCTCGGCCGCGGACAGCCTCGGGGTCTATGTCACACACCGGCCGGCGGCGCAGACGCCCGACAGCGCGCGCAACTGCATCTCGAACATCCGCGAGGCGGGCACGGGCGTTGAGGACGCGGCGGAGCAGACCCTTCGGCTCATCCTCGCCATGCGGCGGCTTGGCGAAAGCGGCGTGGCGCTGAGCCGGGTGCTCGCGGCGGAGGGCGGGCTGCTGGGCTGACGGCGCGAAGCGGCGCGTCAGGCCGGGAACCGGACGCCGTGGGCCTGTTGCGGGCTGCGACAAGACAAAGGAGCATTCACAGGCCGCTCTTCATTCGCTTGCGAGCGGACGCTCGGAACACAAGCAGGCACTCGACGGGCGGCATCCACACGCGAGGCTACGGCGTCGCGCGAACCAAGTTCACGCCCTCAGGCAAGTATTCAACAAGTTTGCAATAAGCCGATGACGCTCGTCTCCATCGTACGGAAAGGCTGGCATCGCCTCGAGAACGTAATTGTAATTGACCGTAACCAGGAGTTGCGCAGCGACCCAAGCGCCTCTTTCGGTAAATTCTCCATCGGAGAGAAACCGCACCTGCACCATATGCATCAACTCAACACACTCTCTGAAGATTTTCTTTGTAAGGTCATGCACTTCGAGATTCATCAGGAAATGTTCATGCATGGCCCTATTCGAGGCTTTGTGCTGAAGAAGGATGAATTCATACTGTTGCGACAGATATGCCAGATAAGGTAGAATTGCCTTGGCGTCATCAAGTGCGCGGCCGGCCGAGGACATCGTTTCGCTGGCCATGTCGCAATATCGTTCAAACAAGACTTCCAGGGCGCCTTGCTTGCTCCCGAAACGCTTCAGAAATGCAGAGCGGGTCTGGCCCGAAAGTTCGGCGACCTCATCAATCGTTGTTCCTGAAAAACCTTTTGACAGAAGCAGTTCATCAAACGCGCGAAGAAATCGATCTTCCGTAATCTGACTTCGCCGTTGCCGTGGCTGCTTGGCGCTCATCGGGCCTTCCCGTCATGTCTGCAAAAGTGACTTACAGTCACTTTTATACGCCGATACGGTAACATCAAATCAGAACGACCGTATCGAGGCTGTGGTTCATTGACCGCCCCCGACCTGATGATCGCCCGACCGTTGCAGCCGCACCCGTAATTGGCGCAGAGAGCTTGAGGGTTCGTAAAAATCACGCACCAAACGCGGCGTTAAAAAAATCGGCGCTCGCCGCGAAGACGGCGCATATTGTGGAGACAGCACACAATGCAGGCCTCAAAAACCACCGTCAAGATCGATAGCCGCCAATCCGATTGCGAAAACGTGATACAGCTTGCGGCCAGGAGAAAACATCAGCCCAGAATTCAGAAGGATACTGACGAATCCGCGGCAAATGAAGACATCTCGCAAATCTTGCAGGATCTCCTGCGTGAAATTGAAAATTCCGCATCCATCGAGTTCGCCGGATCTGCAAAAGGCACCTTCCTTATCGCCGCACTCCGCGCAGCACCGAAGGCACATGCATCCCATCAGTTGCATCTGAAAAATATCATCAATACATCGGGTTACTCGCGCGCAACCTTTTTTAGAGTTTTCGAGTCAAACCATGCCTTCAGGACCGAGTGCTACAGCGTTTTCTCCACTTTGGCAGCCAGCGCGATCGACCGCCTTCTGAGGGCGAAAATACGAACAGCCGCCGATTTTGCAATGTTCGCATCGAGCGCCATCTACTGCGCCTTCAATTTTCTTCTCCTGCCTCTATACGAACAACAACAGAAGGACGCCACGAGAGTGGAGAAGCCCAGCCTGGACACCAATACCAAACTCTCGGCCGCTCTGGTGAACTGCCTTTACGACAACGCCCCAACCAGGCACCTTCAAATCTCGATACATGAAATAGGGTTCTGCCTCAGGGCCATCGAAACAGATTTGCGCGACACACAGCCCGACCACCCGATCGACGATCAGGCGCAACGATATAAAAGCATACGAAAGATTTTTTGGGGAATGATGCTGGCAAGTGATCCAAAAATCTTCGCAGAGGCACATTGAACATGTTCGCGTTGGCTGAAGATGCGGCCGCACTGTAGGTTTTCGTGGGAATACACCACTCAGTTTCAAGAAAGGTTAATACCTCGACTGCATTGCCCCTCGCTCGGTGAAACCAAGACAGCACCAACGCTCGACTACGATATCACGAGGCGTTGTTGCAAAAGTCTGACGACCAATGAGTCACTTTGCGAGTCCTGACGTCGATGCGGTACATCGGCACGCCATCTCGCGCCACCTATCGCATGACGAAATGGCCCCTCTACATCGCGCCGCCCATGGAGCGACAGGCTCCGCTCATCTGGGTCGACAATTTCATGACCCGATGCCCGCGGCGTGACGGTCGCCCCGGACGTCCGGCGGTGGCCTTCGATGCGTCCATGCCGGCCCTACGCCGCCTGCTCGGACGCCCTGTTGGCATTCACCCTACCCCAGGGAAACCTCCGCGCTGGCAAAGCATGTTCATTGGACATGTACCGTCCACTCCACCCCTCCATGATCCTGAGTGCGCTCAGAGGGACCCCTCACAGTGAGTCGGGCTCAGGTGACGTGACCGTGGACCGGCAGACGACGTCTACCACCAGACTACGTATGGAAACGCCGCCTGGTGATTAATCTTCTTAAATATATGAGAAATATGGTGCCCCCAGAGAGACTCGAACTCCCGACCCTCTGATTACAAATCAGATGCTCTACCAGCTGAGCTATAGGGGCGCCGCGGACGGGATACGGCATGGTCCACGCTTGTGCAAGCGGGGCCGTGCGGCCATCCTCGGCCACCGGCGGGGCCGAGGGGGTTTCGCCGGCCGCACCCAAGGTATAGGGTCGTGGCGCTGGCGAGTTTGGAACGGTCCGGGAACGGGAAAGCATGCAGGTCGTCTTTCATCTCGGCGCACCGTGCACCGATCTGGGCCTGTTGCACAAATCCCTCCTGAAAAACCGCGCGCGGCTGGCCGAGGACGGCATCCTCGTTCCCCCGCTGGTCCGCTACCGCTCCGTCATCAAGGAGACGATGCGCGCGCTGCAGGGGCGCCCCGCCCCACCCGAGGTGCAGGAGGCGCTGCTGGATGCGATCGTCGACGAGGCACGCGTCGAGCGGCTGATCCTGTCGGACCCGCGCTTCGTCTGCATCAACCGCCTTGTGGTGCAGCGCGCGCAGATCTGGCCGATGGTCGAGCGTCAGACCGTCGCGCTCAGGGCGCTCTTTCCGCGGGCGGCGGTCGAGTTCCACATCGGGCTGCGCAACCCCGCGACGCTGATCCCCGCCCTGTTCACCGGGTCGAAGTTCAAGGATTTCAGCGAGTTCACCGAGCGGATGCAGCCCCACGCCGTCACCTGGTCGGAGATGTTGCAGCGCCTGCGCATGACCCATCCGGATGCGCCGATCACGGTCTGGTGCAACGAGGACACGCCGCTTTTGTGGGGGCAGATCCTGCGCGAGCTGGCCGATGTGACCTTCGACTTCCCGCTGCGCGGCGTCGATGACCTTGTCGGCACGATCATGGACCCGACGGGCTACAAGCGCTTGCGCCGCTACCTCGCCGATCACCCGCCCCAGACCGAGATGCAGCGCCGCCGCATCCTAGGGGCCTTCCTCGACCGCTACGCGCTGGAGACCGAGATCGAGGAGCGGCTCGACCTGCCCGGCTGGACGCCCGCGCTGGTCGAGCAGATGACAGCCGCCTACGAGGACGACATGGACGTGATCGCCCGCATCCCCGGGGTAACCCTGCTGACGCCCTGAGGACGCGCCCGTCATTGCCGGTGGTGGCCGACCCGCTGCCCCTGCCGCGCCGCGGATGGCGCGCGGCCCTCAGCGCATGCCGAGGGCTTCCTTGTACATCTCCAGCACCGCCTCTTCCTCGGCGATGTCGTCGGGCTCGCGCTTGCGCAGCGCGATGACCTTGCGCATCACCTTGGTGTCGTAGCCGCGCGATTTCGCCTCGGCCATGACCTCTTTCTGCTGGTCGGCGATGTCCTTCTTCTCGGCCTCGAGGCGCTCGAAACGCTCGATGAACTGGCGCAGCTCGTCCGCTGTCACGCGGTAGCTGTCGGGGCGGTCGGTGTCGGTTTCGTCCATCGGTCCTCTCGCGGATCACTGGCAACGGGAAATGCCGGTCTAGCCAAGCCGCGGCGCGGCCACAAGTCTTGCCGCGGGCCTGGCCGAGGGCCATTGCCATGGGCCTGAGCCTGACCTAGGACAGGTGGTGAACACAGCCAAGGAGCAATGCGACGCATGGCGATGCTGGTCTATATCGGAACCGCGCTAGCGCTGGCCGGTATCCTTGTCCTGGGCTACTGCATCTGGGCCGCTATCACCGCCAAGCGCGCGGGCCTGCCCGACGCCGAACTGCGCGCGCGGCTGCAGCGCATCGTCACGATCAACATGGGCGCGCTCCTGGTGTCGGTGATCGGGCTGATGGCGGTGGTGCTCGGGGTGTTTCTCGGCTGACCGGGGCGGACGCAGCGTGATCCGGCCCGAACCGGCCCGCTCAGGGCGGATCGGGCTTGCGCCCTGCCCCGCATTCGCGGCAAGCCATGTGACATGAACAGCATCGACAGCCTTCCGCCGCTGCGCGCGGTCATCGCGGCCCATGGCCTCTCCGCGCGCAAGGCGCTGGGGCAGAACTTTCTCCTCGACCTGAACCTGACCGCCAAGATCGCGCGGCAGGCGGGGGATCTCACGGGCTGCGACGTGCTCGAGGTGGGCCCCGGCCCCGGCGGGCTGACCCGCGGGCTGCTGGCCGAGGGCGCGCGCCGCGTCGTCGCGGTGGAAAAGGACCCCCGCTGCCTGCCCGCGCTGGCCGAGATCGCCGCCGCCTACCCCGGCCGGCTCGAGGTGCTGAACGCCGACGCGCTGGCACTGGACTGGGCCGCGCATCTGACCCCGCCGATCAAGGTGGTGGCGAACCTGCCCTACAACGTCGGCACCGAGCTCCTGGTGCGCTGGCTGACGCCGCCCGCCTGGCCGCCGGTCTGGCGCTCGCTGACGCTGATGTTCCAGCGCGAGGTGGCCGAGCGGATCGTGGCGCAACCCGGCGGCAAGGCCTATGGCCGGCTCGCGCTTTTGGCACAGTGGCGGTGCTCGGCCCGGATCGTGATGTCGCTGCCGCCCGAGGCCTTCAGCCCCCCGCCCAAGGTCCACTCGGCCGTGGTGCATCTCGAGGCGCTGCCCGAGCCACGCTTTCCCGCCGATCCGAAGATGCTGGAGCGCGTGGTGGCCACCGCCTTCAACCAGCGCCGCAAGATGCTGCGCGCGGCTCTCAAGGGGCTGTCGCCCGAGATCGAGGACCACCTGCGCGCCGCCGGGCTCGCCCCCACCGAGCGCGCCGAGCAGGTGCCGCTGGAAGGGTTCTGCGCGCTCGCGCGCTCGCTGGCGGGGTGACTGGACGGCTGGCCACGGGTCAGGGGAACCGCAGGGCCGCACGTCATCGGCGCGCGTCGCACGGACCTTGAGCCGAAGCGACGGACCGGTCCGCGTCGCGCGCAACAGGGATGCACGCGACACGCGCCTTGGGAAAAGGGCGTTACTCCGCCGCTTCCTGCGGCGGGGTGCCGGGCGCATCGCCACCGCTCGCCGCATCATCGCTGCCGGATTTCGGGGGGGCCGCTTTCCGGGCCCGCGGCTTCGGAGCGTCCCCCGCGGGGGCCTCGTCCTGCGCGGGGTCCGCCGGTTGGCCCTCGGTCTTCTTCGGGCGACGGGTGCGGCTGCGCTTGGGCTTCGAGGCCGCTTCGGGCGTCGCCACAAGGCCGCTGTCGCCCTCCGAGGCGCCGTCGATCACGGTATCGAAGCCCGAGCCCTTGCCGCTGTCGCGGCTGCCGCCCTCGTCCTGCCGCGTCCTGCCGGTCTCTTCACCGCCATCCTGACCTGCCGCATGAGCGCCCGACTGCGCCCCAGACTGGCCACCCGACTGCTGGCCGCCCGACTGCTGGCCGCCCGACTGCGCCCCCGACTGGCCCGCATCCTGGCCGCCGTTGCGGCCCTGCTGCTGGCCATGGGCGTCGTTGCCTTGCTGGCCCTGCGGGCCGCCGCCGCCGTGCTGACCCTGCTGCTGGTCGCGCCGGGCGTCCTGCTCGCGCTGCGCCTCGGCCAGCATGCGCAGGTAATGTTCCGCGTGCTGCTGGAAATTCTCGGCCGCCACGCGGTCATTGGACAGCTGCGCGTCACGGGCCAGCTGGTTGTACTTGTCGATGATCTGCTGCGGCGTGCCGCGGACCTTGCCCTCGGGGCCGGACGAGTCGAAGACGCGGTTGACGATGTTGCCGACCGAGCGGTTGCGGTTCCCCTTGGACCGCGAGCGGTTCTTAGATGATCTCATGTGTAAAATTCGGTTCCAGTTGTCCTGGTTGGCAGCGGCGCGGGGCACATCGGTCCCGGTTCCGCTCGTCACCCGTCCCCGCCGATCAGGCAGCCGGTCCGGAATATGAGGCAGAGCCGCAGGGGGGTATCACGAAGCTATCCACGCCTGCTGCTGCTGTGTAAGCACGAGAGGGGCCACCTGACAAGGCAAATCTGCGCGAAACCGCGCCGCGAGCGCCCGCAGGCCCCGGATCGGGCCCGATTCACGCCGTTTCACCCCGCGCCGTTGCGCTTCGGCATCCATCCTTCGACGACACGCGGCTTTCCATTGATGTCGGGATGCACCGCCACCGCGTCAAGCCCCGCCGCCGTGAAGAGCGCCGCAACGGCCTCCCCCTGCCCCGCGCCGATCTCGACAAGGCAACGCCCGCCGGGCGCAAGGCGCGGAGCAAGACCGTCCAGGATCGCCCGGTAGGCCGACAGCCCGTCGCCCCCCGGCGTCAGCGCGCCGCGCGGCTCCCAGTCGGTCACATCGGGGGCGAGCGTCGCATATTCCGCCTCGGTCACATAGGGCGGGTTCGAGACGACGAGGTCGAACACCCCCTCCACCCCGCCCCACCAATCCGCCTCGACCAGCCGCACGCGCCCCGCGACCCCGTGGGCCGCCGCATTCTCCCCCGCCACGGCAAGCGCCGCGGCCGAGAGGTCGCTCGCCACCCCGGTCGCGCCGCCCCGCTCGGCCAGCAGCGTCACCGCGATCGCCCCCGTCCCGGTGCCCAGGTCGATCAGCCGCTCGAAGGGCCGGGCCAGCGCCAGATCGACGAGGGTCTCGGTATCGGGCCGCGGCACCAGCGTGTCCCGCGTCACCCGGAAGCTGCGCCCGTAAAAGCCCCAGGCCCCGAGGATCTGCGCCAGCGGCTCCCGCGCCAACCGCCGCGCCAGCGCCGCCTCGGCCGCCGCCAGCCCCTCGGGCGTCAGCGCGGCGCCGGTCTCCAGCGCAACCCGCGTCGCGCTCCAGCCGGTGACATGCGCAAGGATCAGCCGCGCCTCGCGCGCCGCCTGCGCGCCTGCCCCCGGCTCGAGACAGGCCCGCGCACGGGCAAGCCATGCCCCGACCCTCCAGGCCTTGCCCCCCCGCCTTCATCTTTCCCCAAATACGGCCGCCGGAGGCAGGCCGACCGCTGCCCCCCCCCCGGCCCCCCGGCAAGGGGACCCCGACCGCCGATGCCCAGGCCACGCTTCTGGCCGAGATGGAGGCGGGATGACCGGCTCGGAAATTCTTGCCCGCGCCAGCCGCGCCCTGACACAGGCAGGGGTGCCGGACGCAGGGCGCGACGCGCGGCGGCTTCTGGCCTATGTTCTCAAGGTACCGCCCGGACGTCTGACGCTGTTTCTGCCCGAACCGGTCGATCCCGATCTGACGGTGATCTTCAACGCGCTGGTCGAAAGACGCTGTGAGCGGGTGCCCCTGTCGCATCTCACGGGGCGGCGGATGTTCTACGGGCGCGAATTTATGGTCAACGAGGACGTGCTTGA
>JAOARA010000334.1 GCA_025211115.1 Roseicyclus sp.
CCGTCGATCTGGTCATACGCACGGAAGTCGCCGAAATACTTCGTGATCGCCGCCGTCAGCGTCGTCTTGCCGTGGTCAACGTGACCGATCGTGCCGATATTGCAGTGCGGCTTGTTACGTTCAAACTTTGCCTTTGCCATCGCCCTGGCGCCTCATCCTTTCGGGGGCCCGCGCAAGCAGCCTGCCCGCAGCCCGGTTCAACATCGCGGGCGAGGTAGTCGGCCCGCGCGGAAAAATCAAGCGGATATCGGCAGGTGCCCGTCGCCGCCGCGTCAGTTGACCGGCGCAACCGGCTGGACGTCGGGCCCCGCCGGATCGACGGGCCCGTCAGCGGACGGCGCGGCCGCTTCGGCGACCTGTTCCGGCGTGTCCGCCGTGTCCTCCGTTTCCGCCGCATCGGCGTCCGTCACCGCGGCGCGGAACGGCGGCGCATCGGGGTCGACGTCGAACCATTCGGGGTTCGTGAGCATCCATTGCTGGATGCGCCGGGCGGCATTGCGCGCCAGCACCTGCATCTGCTCCTCGGCGTTGCGGGTGAAGCCCGATCCGACGATCGCGGTCTCGGCCGACGCCCCCTCCATCACGAGGATCTGCTCGGGCTCCTCGTGGAGCTTCTGGCCCAGCGCGTCATCCCAGACATTGACCGACAGCACCAGGATCGACCGCGGGTTCAGCACCAGCGGCACGCCGGGCGGTGCCAGCGCATAGCCATCCACGGCGATGCCGATGTGATAGAGACGCTCGCCCTCGTACTCGCCGAAGCGCCGGTCGATCTCGGAGGTCAGGATCGTGACCCACTGCTCCGCCGTGGCATCCCGCGAGGGCGGGATCTTCTGCATGTTGTCGGCGACCACGATGTTGTGGCCGAGGCGGAAGTTGCCCATGCTCGGCAATTCGTCCGTCGCCGGGTCGGGCGCGGCACAGGCGGCAAGCGCGACCAGCAGGGCAATCGGCGCGAAGCGGTTCAGGCGGGGCAGCATGCGCATCTCCGGGGTCTTCATGGCTTTGGACCCCAGATAGCGCAGGGGCGGCCGTGACGCAAATGACGGCTGTTTGAGCCGCCCGCGGCCCGCCCTATATCGCCGCGCATGACCGACGCCGCGCCAGACACCCCTGCCCTGCCCGTCGCGGCCCGGCTGCCGCGGCGGCCCATGGGCGTGCTGGACAGCTACCGCGCGGCGCGGCGCAACATCCTCGGCATCATCCCGGCGCGCGCGCTGGAGATGCCGGTGCTCTCCGGGCGCACCGGGCCGCAGCGCTGGCACATGCTGATGGAGCCGGGCGCGATCCGGCGCGTCTTGCTGGAGCGGGTCGAGGAATATCCCAAGTCGGAGGCGACCAAGTCGATCCTCCGCCCGGCCATCGGCGAAAGCCTGTTCGTGGCCGAGGGCGATCACCGGCGCTGGCAGCGGCGGGCGGCGGCCCCGGCCTTTGCCGCGCGCAACGTGGACGCGCTGACGCCCGTCATGACGCGGGCCGCCGAAACCGCCGCCGGGCGGATCGCGGCCCTCGCGGGGCGGCGGGCGCTGAATGCCGTCGACGAGATGGTCGCGGCGACCTTCGACGTGATCGCCGACGTGACCCTGTCGGAGCGCGGGGCGATCGACCGGGCGGCTGTCGGGGCGGCACTGGACGCCTATGTCGACCGCGCGGCGCGCGTCAGCGTGCTCGACGTGATCGGCGCACCCGGCTGGCTGCCGCGGCCCGGACGCGCGGCGGCGGCGCGCGACCTTGCGGGGATGCAGGCCGCGATGGATGCCGCCATCGCGCGGCGGCGGGGGACGGGGCCAGGCGCGGTGCCCGACCTGATGGACCTGCTGCTGGGCGCGCGCGACCCCGAGACGGGGCGCGAGATGACCGACGCCGAACTGCGCGAGAACCTCCTGACCTTCATCGTGGCGGGCCACGAGACGACGGCGCTGACGCTGGCCTGGGCGCTCTACCTCTGCGCCTTCGACCAGGACGTTCAGGCCCGCGCCCGCGATGAGGCGCAGACGGTGCTGGGCGCGCGTGCCGCCGGGGCGGAGGACGTGCCGCGGCTGGGCTATGTGCGGCAGGTGGTCGAGGAGGCGCTGCGCCTTTATCCGCCGGGCGGCTTCCTGTCGCGCACCGCGCAGGCCGAGGACCGGCTGTCGGCCGCCGTGATCCGGCCCGGCGACACGGTAATGATCCCGGTCTACGGGCTGCACCGGCATCGCAACCTCTGGAACGATCCAGACGCTTTCCACCCCGACCGCTGGTCGGACCGCGCCGGCATCGACCGCTACCAGTTCCTGCCCTTCGGCGACGGTCCGCGCATCTGCATCGGGGCGCGCTTCGCGCTGCAGGAGGCGGTGGTGATCCTCGCCACGCTGCTGGCGCGGTTCCGCTTCACCGCCGTGCCGGGCCGGCGGCCCGACCCGGTGATGATCCTGACGCTGCGCCCCGAAGGCGGCGTCTGGCTCGAGGCCACGCCGGCCTGAGCCAGCGCAACGGGCGGGCCGTGACGCAGCGGACCGACCGGGCGCGGGCGAAAAACTGCAGTTTTTCGGTTCGGGAAAACTGCAGTTTTCCCAGCCGGAAATCTCGAGATTTCCGAGGCGCGCCTACGTGAACCGGTTGTCCCGCGGGAAGCCGCGGGGGGCCATCCGCCCGGCGCTGGCGCGTTTGGCACCCCATTCGGCAAGGTCTTCGACCGTGCGCGTCCGACCCGCCGGGTCGAGCCAGCTGAGACCGTCGGCGCGGCGGAAGCTGCGCGCATCCGACAGCCCGCCGTCCTTGTATTTCTGCAACCGAACGCCCTTGCCGCGCGCCATTTCCGGCAACTCGTCCAGCCCGAAGACCAGCAGCTTGCGATTCTCGCCCACCACCGCGACAGCATCATCCGTCGCCGCCACGGCACGGCAGACGCGCGCGGTGACCCCGTCCTTGACGTTCAGCACCTGCTTGCCCGCACGGGTCTGCGCCACGACATCGGCCTCGGGCACGAGAAAGCCGTCGCCCGCCGAAGAGGCGACCAGCAGCTTGCCCTCGGGGCGGTGGATGAACATGTCGAGGATCTGATCCTCGTTCGGCAGGTCCACCATCAGGCGGACAGGCTCGCCCAATCCGCGGCCACCCGGCAGGTTGGCCGCCGACAGCGTGTAAAGCCGTCCCGCCGAGGAGAAGATCAGCAGCTTGTCGGTGGTTTCCGCGTGGAACAGGAACCGCCCCTCGTCGCCGTCGCGGAACTTCAGCTCGGTCGACAGGTCGATATGGCCCTTCATCGCCCGGATCCAGCCCATCTTCGAGCAGACGACCGTGATCGGCTCGCGCTCGATCATCGCCTCCAGCGGCACGTCCTCCACCTCGCCCGCCTCGGCGAACGTGGTGCGCCGCGCGCCGCCCGTCGCTTTCGCGCCGAATTTCGCGCGCACCTCGCGCAGCTCCTCGGCGATCTTGCCCCATTGCAGGCCCTCTTCGGCCAGCAAATCCTCGAGCCCCGCGCGCTCTTCCATCAGGGCGTCGCGTTCGCGGATCAGCTCCATCTCCTCCAGCCGCCGCAACGACCGCAGGCGCATGTTGAGGATCGCGTCGGTCTGCACCTCGGTCAGCTCACCGTCACCGGGGGGCGGCGTGACGTAATCCTTCTCCGAGGTCGCGCGCACGAACTCCCGGCCCCAATCCTCGCGCATCAGCGCGGGTTTCGGGTCATCGTCGTAGCGGATGATGTCGATCACGCGGTCGAGGTTGAGGAAGGCGATGATGAAGCCCTCGAGCACCTCGAGACGGTGGTCGATCTTTTCCATCCGGTGCCGCGAGCGGCGCAGCAGCACGTCGCGGCGATGGTCGAGGAAGGCGCGCAGCACCTCTTTCAGCGAACAGACCTTGGGCGTGCGCCCGTCGATCAGCACGTTCATGTTCAGGCTGAACCGCGTCTCGAGGTCCGACTGCCGGAACAGCGTGCCCATAAGCACCTCGGGGTCCACGTTCTTCGACCGCGGTTCCAGCACGATGCGGATGTCGTCGGCGCTCTCGTCGCGGACATCGGCGAGGATCGGCACCTTCTTGAGCTGGATCAGCTCGGCCAGCTTCTCGATCAGCTTGGATTTCTGCACCTGGTAGGGGATTTCCGTGACCACGATCTGCCAGGTCCCGCGGCCCTGGTCCTCGACCTCCCAGCGCGCGCGCAGGCGAAAGGCGCCGCGCCCGGTGCGATAGGTCTCGGCGATGCTCTCGCGCGGCTCGACGATGATCCCGCCGGTGGGGAAATCGGGGCCGTGGACGTAGTTCAGCAGCGTCTCGTCGCGGGCGTCGGGCGTCTTGATCAGGTGCAGGCAGGCCGCGATCAGCTCGTCGAGGTTGTGGGGCGGGATGTTGGTGGCCATGCCGACCGCGATACCGGACGAGCCATTGGCCAGCAGGTTGGGCACCGCGGCGGGCAGAACCTCGGGTTCTTCCAGCGTGCCGTCGTAGTTGGGGCGGAAATCGACCGCGTTCTCGTCGAGGCCCTGCATCAGCGCCTCGGCCATCGCGGTCATCCGCGCCTCGGTGTAGCGGGAGGCCGCGGGGTTGTCGCCGTCGATGTTGCCGAAGTTCCCCTGCCCGTCCACCAGAGGGTAGCGGATCACGAAATCCTGCGCGAGACGCGCCATCGCGTCGTAGATCGCGGCGTCGCCATGGGGGTGGTAGTTGCCCATCACGTCGCCCGAGATCTTGGCCGACTTGCGGAAGCCGCCGGTCGAGGCGAGGCGCAGCTCGCGCATCGCGTAGAGGATGCGGCGATGGACCGGTTTCAGGCCGTCGCGCGCATCGGGCAGCGCGCGGTGCATGATCGTCGAAAGCGCGTATTGCAGGTAGCGCGCGCCGATGGCCCGCGCCAAGGGCTCGGACGTCTGGCGGCCATCGCCCCCCTTATCTTGTGTGTCATCGTGCTCGGTCATCTGCATGTCGGATACGCGAGCCAGCCGCCCCCGTCCAGCGCCGAAAACGAAGCGGCTGCGGGAATCCGGAGTCGGCGAATCGTGCCGCGGCGGGCTATAACCCCATGATCCGGTAAGGAAACCTGAACCACATGTTGCGTTTGACCCTGATGCTGTGCGCCGCGATCTACGCGGGCCTCGTGATCTACTCCGACGACAGCGCCCCCGCGCAGGAGGCTCCGGCGGCGGTGACCCGCTCGACCGCGCCCTTCGATGCGACCCGTCCGGGGCGGATGCCGTCCGACAGCCTCGTCACGGCCGATGGCCGCGTGCTGACCATCGCGGCCGTGATCGACCCGGTGGCGCTGGATGACGGGCAGGCGGCGGTGCAGCAGGTCTCGACGCCGGGTGCCGCGCGCAGCGCGCAAACCGTGACCGCCTCGGCGTCCACCTCTGCCCCCTCGCCCGACGCGGCCACCGGCGGGGCCAGCCTGCCCCTCGTCGAGGTGACGGGCACCCGCGTCAACCTGCGCGCGGGCCCCTCCACCGAGGATGCGGTGCTCGACGCCCTGACCCTCGGCGCGCAGGCCGAACTGCTGGCCGCGCTCGACAACGGTTGGGTGCAGATCCGCACCGTCGACAATGGCGTCGAGGGCTACATGGCCGACCGGTTCCTTGCCCCGGTGAACTGACCCCGCGCGTCATCCCCTTCCAGCACGAGGCGGCTGACGATCTCGGTCCGCGCGCGCAGCTTGTTGGGCTGCAGATGCGCGTAGCGCTGCGTCATCGCGGCCGAGGAATGGCCCAGCAGCTCCTGCACCTCGTAAAGGCTGACGCCCTCGTTGATCAGCAGGCTGGCGTAGGTGTGGCGCAGGTCGTGGATGCGCACCTCGGGCAGGCCCGCGGCCTCGCGCGCCTTGAAATAGGCGATGTGGAAACTGCCGTAGAAGGTGCCGGTCTTCGGGTTGGTGAAGATCGGCGCATCCGGCCCCTCGGGCAGGCCCAACTCGCGGCTGCGCGCGCGGGTCGCCTCCAGCACGCTGATGGCCGCCTCGCTCAGCAGGATGCGGCGCGAGCGGCCGCTTTTCGACATCGGCACGCGCCACAGGCTTTCCGACAGGGTGATGTCGCGCCAGCGCGCCATCCGCGCCTCGCCCTTGCGCGCGCCGGTCAGCACGAGGAAGCGGATGAAGAGCGTCAGGAACGGGTGGTTCACCCGGTCGCAGGCGGCCAGAAGGCGCCCGATCTCGTCGGGCGAGAGGAACCTTTGCCGGTAATCCCCGGTGGGCAGCTTGCGCAGCAGCGGCACCGCCGGGACCCCCTCGGGCAGCGCGCCCCAGTCGCGCGCAGTGCGCAGCAGGCGGTTCACCAGGAAGATGTGCTTGTTGATCGTGGTGTTCTTCAGCCCCTCGCCGATCTGCCGCCTCAGCCAGGCGTTCAGCACCAGCGGCGTCATCGCCTCCCAACGCATCGGCCCCAGCGTGTCGCGCAGGTGTTTCTCGTAGGTCAGCCGCGTGTGCCGGTGCCCCCGCGTGGTCGCAAGGCAATGCGGCATGTAATGCTCGTCGAAGAACGCGTTGAGCGTTTCGGCAGGCGCGCAGAAAGAGAACCCCCGGACCACGGGGGAGTCGGGCATGTCATTCATTGCCGTCCATCCTGTTGCTGACACCCAATTCCGGCGCGCCATCCCCGACGGGGACGAAGGACGCACCGAAAAAGGCACTGATCACGGAAACACCGACACGACCCGGACACACATCCCGCATCGCGCGGGGCGGATCGTCATTTCGGCACTGACACCGGTGGAGCGGGGCCGGATTTCCGAAACCGGATTCCCCTCCGAAACAATTGCCAAGATAAATTGTGGCGCCCTTTATTTCAACGCGCAATTCGAAAGCAGTATCTTCGCTACGACTGCCCTGGTGGCATCGGCAGGCGTTGCAGCGGCTCAGGACATCACGCTCGGCGGTAGCGCAGGCGCGGGTATCTTCCACGACAGCACGAACGGCGTGACCGACATCTACAACTCGCTCGAACTCGAAGTGACCTTCGCAGGCGCGACCGACAACGGCCTGACCTTCGGCGCGACCATGGACGTGACCGTCGGCACCGATCTCGACATCGGCGAAGTCGGCACCGCCGAGTTCGACACCCCCGGCGCTGTCAACGCAGACGAAGACGGCACCTTCGGCCTCGGCTCGATCTTCATCTCGGGCGAGTTCGGCACGCGGACCTTCGACACGGACGGCATCGACAACGTCTACGATGACGACTTCTCGCATGACTTCAGCTACGCCTACGACGCAGCTGGCTTCGGCGTGACGCTGACCTACAACCTGAACGCAACCGCAGCTGCAGGCGACACCTGGTCGCTCGAACTGGCCTACGACGGTAACGAAGCTGGCACGGTTCCGGTCACCGCCTTCCTGGAAACCGACGACAGCAGCGAAATGCACCTCAGCGTCGGCTACTCCATCACGACCGAATTCGCAGTCGGCCTGGAGTACGAGACCGACGGCAAGGTGACCACGCTCTCGGCCGCTTACGAAACCGACATGTTCTCGGTCGGCTTCGCTGTCGACAACAACAGCGAGTGGGATCTGGACCTCGGCTACTCGGCCCAGGGCTTCTCGATCGACGTGTCGACCGACGAAGCTTCCGCATGGGAGCTGACCGGTGCATACGATCTGGGCGGCGGCCTGGAAATCGTTGGCGGCACCGCCAGCACCAGCAACTGGTACCTCGGCGCGGCAATGTCGTTCTGAGTTCATTCGTGTAACGAGTGACGGAAGAGCGGGTCCCTGGCCCGCTCTTTCTTTTTCCGGCGGATGGACGGGCCGGAATTGCGCATGGCCTGGTGCCCTCGGCGTCACCCGGAATTGGCGGGGGATGGGAACCGGTCGGCATTCGCCTGACGCGAATTGATTTACATACATCACCATTTACTCATTCAGATTATTCCGAAGCCTCGCACGTTTCCCGCTGCATAAAATAAACGGCGTAAATTATTTCCATTTTAGCCGATATTGCGCAGACACTCGCCACTCAACTCCATCGCTTGCCCTGCTGCAAGTCCTGCCCTAGGCAGGCCCCGACCCGTGCGGGCGGCGCGGCGGGCAGATGGCAGCGAAAGGCGCAGGCGTGGGGCGGAGCGTTCTCATCACCGGGTGTTCCTCGGGCATCGGCGCGGCGGCGGCCCATGGCCTGCGCGCGCGGGGCTGGACGGTGATCGCCGCCGCGCGCAAACCCGAGGACGTGGCGCGGCTACGGGCCGAGGGGTTCGCCGCCGTGCGCATCGACCACCACGACAGCGCGAGCATCGCGCAGGGCTGGACCGAGGCCGTCGCGCTGGCGGGCGGGCGGGTGGACGCGCTCTTCAACAACGCGGGCCACGGGATGCCCGGCGCGGCCGAGGACCTGCCGCGCGGCGCGCTGGAGGAGGTGTTTTCCTCCAACCTCTTCGGGGTTCACGAGCTGACCTGCCACGCCATCGCGCACATGCGCGAGACCGGCGCGGGCCGGATCGTGCAGCATTCCTCGGTCGTGGGGTTCACGGCGCTGAAATGGCGCGCGGCCTACGTGGCGACGAAACACGCGCTGGAGGGGCTGACGAACACCATGCGGGTGGAGCTGCGGGGCACGGGCATCCATGTCTCGATCCTGAACACGGGGCCGGTGACCTCGGGCTTCCGCGACCGCTCGATGGCGCAGTTCGACCGCTGGATCGACGCCGACGCCTCGCGCCACGCCGGGTTCTACCGGACGAAATGGACCGCCCGCCGCGAGGCGGGGCGCGACCTGTTCGAGCTGGGGCCGGAGGCGGTGGTGAAGAAGCTGGTGCATGCGCTGGAACACCCGCGCCCGCGGCGGCGCTACTACATCACCTTGCCCGCCTACGTGGCGGCGGTGCTGACGCGGGTTCTGCCCGGCGCGCTGCAGGATCGGATCATCGACCGGCTCTAGCCTTTTGGCGCGGGCGCGCTAGGCTCCGGGCTTCGGACGGACGGAAGGAAACGACACAGTGCAAGACCCTCTCCTGATCATCGCCCTCCTGGCCTGCCTTGCGGTGCTGGCCATCCTGTTGATGGGCATCAACTCGTTCCGCAAGGGGACGGCAGAGGCGGCGAAAGAGTCGAACAAGTACATGTGGTGGCGCCTGATCGCGCAGTTCGGCGCGGTGGTGCTGATCATGGTGCTGGTCTTCGTCCGCGGCCAATCGGGAGGGTGAGAGAATGGTTGTCCTGAACAAGATCTACACGCGCACCGGCGATGCGGGCGAGACGGCGCTGGGCGACGGCAGCCGGGTGGCCAAGCATTCGGCCCGCGTGGTGGCCTATGGCACGGTGGACGAGCTGAACGCCGCGCTCGGCGTGGCGCGGCTGCATGCCGAGGGGCAGATGGCCGATCAGCTCAAGGCGATCCAGAACGACCTGTTCGACCTGGGCGCGGACCTCTGCACGCCCAACATGGAGAAGGACGCCGAGCGGGAATATCCCGCGCTGCGCATCATCCCCGAACAGGTGGCGCGGCTGGAGGCCGAGATCGACGCGATGAACGCGCGGCTGGAGCCGTTGCGCAGTTTCATCCTGCCGGGGGGAACGGCGCTGTCGGCGCATCTGCATGTCTGCCGCACGGTGGCGCGGCGGGCCGAGCGGATGAGCGTGGAGCTGGGCACGGTCGAGTCGATCAACGCCGAGGGGGTGAAATACCTCAACCGGTTGTCGGACTGGTTCTTCGTCGCGGGCCGCATCGCCAACAACGACGGCAAGGAAGACGTGTTGTGGGTTCCGGGCGCGAACCGGTGACGCAGTCACCGGCGAAAGGTCCAGTGGACCTTTCGGCGACCGGAAGGGCGGAGCCCCGGCCCGCAGGGCGGGCGCGAACCGCTGAAAGCGGTTCCCCGGTCGGGCGCACGGCTTTTGCAAAAGCCGTCCTGCGCGGTTTTCAAACCGCGCTGCAAGCGCCTTGCAAGGCGCTTGAACAAGGCGCTTGCAAGCGCCTTGCCCGCCCCTACCGCATCGGCGGGAACACCGCCTCCTGCAGCGTGCAGTCGCGCTCCACGTCGCGCCCGCAGGCGCGTGGCTCCAGATCCCGCGTCAGGCACAGGCGCAGCTCCTGCACGCGGCCCGCGCGGCAGGTGACCGTCATCATCGGATCGGTGAATGCGGGGTTTTCCTCGAGAAACGCCTCCTCGATCACCTCGGCCGGCAGGCGCACCTCGCGGTCGAGGCGGCGCAAGAGCTCGGGCCGGGTGATGCTTTCGTAGGCGAGGCGCGACAGGCGGAAGTAGTCCTCGGCCGACAGCCCGGTGCAGGTGCCGTGCTTGCGCCACTGGTGCCACGCCAGCCCCGAGGAGCCCATGATATCCGTCATCGCCCCGGTCATGGCGCGCGAGGGCGCGCGCTCGGAGGTGGGGCAGAAGCTGGGCCAGCCCTCGTCGTATTGCGGCCAGAGGCCGTGGAGCGTGAAGCCGTAGCCCTGCCCCGGATCGCATTGCGCAGAGCCGCGCGCGTCGCCCTCCAGCGCGCACCAGCTGGGCGTCCAGCTGAGTGCCAGCACGTAGTAATCGAAGTCTCCGGCCCGCTCACCCTCGGCCCAGGCCGCGCCCGCCAGCCAGACCAGCACCCATACCAACCGTTTCATTTCCTCTTCCCTCCGGCCCCGCCCGCGCCTATATACATGGCGACTTCCCCGAAATCGAGGAATGGCGGAGACCTCTCCGCCGCCGGCCCGCCCGGCAGGGGAGAAGGCATTTGTGAAGGACGTATCACGATGAACAAACCGATCATGGCCAAGGCCACCGCCGTCTGGCTGGTGGACAACACCACGCTCAGCTTCAAGCAGATCGGGGATTTCTGCGGCCTGCACGAGCTCGAGGTTCAGGGCATCGCCGATGGCGACGTGGCGCAGGGCGTCAAGGGGTTCGACCCCATCGTCAACAACCAGCTGACGCAGGACGAGATCGACCGCGGCGAGGCCAATCCGGCCTATACGCTGAAGCTGAAGTTCAACGCCGCCGCCGTGGGCGAGGAAAAGCGCCGCGGCCCGCGCTACACGCCGCTGTCCAAGCGGCAGGATCGCCCGGCCTCGATCCTGTGGCTGGTCAAGTTCCACCCCGAGCTGTCGGACGGCCAGATTTCCAAGCTGGTGGGCACCACCAAGCCGACGATCCAGACGATCCGCGAGCGGACGCATTGGAACATCAACAACATCCAGCCCATCGACCCGGTGGCGCTTGGCCTGTGCAAGCAGTCCGAGCTGGACGCCGCCGTGCAGAAGGCCAACGCCAAGAAGGCGCGCGACGGCGAGGTGATGACCGACGACGAGCGGATGCGGCTGGTCTCGACCGAGCAGAGCCTCGGGATGGAGCCGGAACCGCGGATGCCGACGGCGATCTCGGGGCTGGAGACCTTCTCGCTCGGCGGATCGGACGAGGACGAGGACAAGCCCGCGCGCGAATACGACGCCGAGAGCCTGTTCAACCTGCCCGCCGGTGGCGATGACGACGACGAGGATGACGAGGACGACCGCCGCTGATCTCGCGGCGCGCGCCCGCCCGTCCATCCGTCCGGCAACGCCCCCGACCCTCGCGGTCCGGGGGCGTTTTCATGCGCGGGGTGCGGCATCGACAGGGACGATCCGGGCGGTCTAGGGTCGGTGGCAGAGGACCGGAGGTTTCACACGATGCTGCGCTGTCTTGCCCTTGCCGCTGCTGCCGCGGCCCTCGCCGCACCCGCCGCCCGCGCGCAGGATGCGCTGTGCGAGGACTGGTGGTTCGCCCGGAACCTGATCTTCGACCGGGCCGGCTATTGTATCGCCTCGCCGCTGGGGGTGGCGCTGTTCGACAAAGCCGATTGCACCACGACCACGCCGGAGTTGCCCGCCCGGCTGGCCGCGCAAGTGGCGCAGATCCGTGCGCTCGAGGCGGAATACGGC
>JAOARA010000335.1 GCA_025211115.1 Roseicyclus sp.
GGGTCCACATGCACCCCGTCCGCGATCAGCCCGAAGGGCGCGCCCCGGTCCAGCGTCGCCCCCACCAGCCCCGGCGCGCGGTGGTGCAGGCCGGACATGGCGTTGAAGAGATGCGTCGCCATGACGGCACCCGCGTCAAAGGCGCTTGCGGCCAAAGCGTGGTCACATGCGGTATGACCCAGTGCGACCGTGATCCCCGCCGCCGTCATCTCGACGATCTGTGACGGCGGCACCACCTCGGGCGCGACGGTGATCAGCAGGTGCCCCAGCCGCGCGCGGGCCTCGGCGTAAAGCGCGAGGTCGGTGTCGGTCATGGGCCGGAGGCAGGCGGGATCATGCGCCCCTGCGACGGCCAGGTGCGGCCCCTCGAGATGCAGGCCCGGCAGCGCCCCCGGCGCCTGCGTCTGCGCCGCGGCGACAAGGTCGATCACGCGGGCCGTCACCTCGGGCCGGTCCGAGATCAGCGTGGGCAGGATCGCCGCCGTGCCGCTGGCCCAATGGGCCGCGGCGATGGCCAGCACGTCCTGCGGTGTGACGCAGTCGCCCAGCATCAGCCCCGCGCCGCCGTTGACCTGCAGGTCGAACAGCCCCGGCGTGACCAGCGCCCGCGCGCCGCCCTCCGACAGGTCGGTGCCCTCCTGCCCGTCAAACGCCGCCACCTCGGCCAGCCGGTCGCCCGCGACCCGCAGCGCCATGTTGCGCTGCATGCCCGCCCCGTCGAGCAGGTCGAGGCCGGTCAGCCAGCTCACGGCAACCCCCGCGCCAGCCTGAGCGCGCCGTCGAGCGCGCGGCCCGCCGCCGGGCGCAGCCCCGCGTGCAGGTCTTCGGGCAGGCGGTCCGCCAGCATCTTGCCCAAGCCCCCGGTCAGCACCCAGGGCGCGCCGGGGGCGTGGCCCACGGCCTCCAGCCCCTCGCGCAATGCCCCGAGGATCGCGGCCAGCACGCGGGCGGCGATGGGGCTGCCGGGATGGGCCACGACCAGCTTCACCAGCTGCGCGAACTCCCCCGGTGTCGCCTCCCGCGCCCAGAGGACGGGATGCGGCGGGCAGGCCGCCATCAGCGCCTCGGCCAAGGGATCGGGGGGCAGGCGGCCATCGGCCACGTGCAAGGCCAGCGAGAGCGCCATCCGCCCCGCCCATGCGGCGGACCCCTCGTCGCCGAGGCGGAAGCCCCAGCCGCCGACATGGGTCACACGACCGCTGGATTTCGAGATGAAGAAACTGCCGGTCCCGAGGCTGGCCAAGGTGCCCTCGGCCCCCTCCAGCGCGCCCTCCAGGGCGGTCACGCTGTCGTTCACGACATAGGCGAGAAAGGGCAGGCGGGTGGCGAAGCGGTCGGCCTCTCCCGGCAGGCGCGCACCGGCGAGGCCGGCGCAGATGCGCGCGTGCTCCAATGCATCCAGCCCGAGGCCATGGGCCGCCAACGCCTCGGTCAATGCCAGCCGGATCGCCGCCTCGGCGCCCGCGGGGTCGGTCACGATATTGGCCGCGCCGCCGCGCGTCTCATGCACCGGGCCGCCCGCGACCGACAGCGCCACGCGGCAGCCGGTGCCGCCGCCGTCGATGCCGATGTCGATCCGCCCTGTCATGCGCGCAGCCTATGCCGGAACTCAGACCAGCGAAACCGCCTGTCCTGTCCGTGCCGACTCCTGCGCGGCCAGCCCCATCCGCACCGCGTTGGCCCCATCGGCCAGCGTCACCTCGGGCCGCCGCCCGCTGCGGATCACCTCGAGAAAGCGCTGGTGCTGGTAATACGTCGCCCCGTTATGGTCGCCTGCGGCCAAAAGCTGCCGGTCCACCGGCACCTCGTGCTCGACCGGCCCCGCGGGGCTGCGCGGGCTGACCACGACCTTGGGCGTCGGCGCTGGCCCGTGGTCGAAGTTCCAGAACCGCGTCGGCCCCGGCACCAGCGCCTCGATCTTGCCCGCGGGGCCGACGGCGGAAATCTCTTCCTGGTAGCGGGAGCCTTCGGCGAACATGCACAGCTCCAGCATCGCCCGCGCGCCGCGCGCGAAATCGACGATGACATAGCCGTGGTCCCAGATGTCGGGCGTCTCGCCGCCATAGGCCTCGTCCAGGTGGTTCACCGCCTGCCCGGCGCTGGCCATCACGCGCACCGGTTCATCCTCCAGGATCAGGCGCATCAGGTCGAAGAAATGGCAGCATTTCTCGACCATCGTGCCGCCGGTGTTGCGGTTGAAGCGGTTCCAGTCGCCGACCTTTGCCAGGAAGGGAAAGCGGTGTTCGCGGATGGTGAGCATACGGATGCCGCCGGTGGCCCCCGCCACCATCTCGCGGAATTTCTGGACGGGGGGCATGTAGCGGTATTCCATCGCCACCCAAATCGGCGCGGGATAGGCCGCCATGATCTGCTGCAACTCGGGGATCTGCGCCTCGTCGGTGTAAAGCGGCTTTTCCACCAGCACGGGCAGGGGGCGCAGCCCCGCCACCTGTTTCAACTGGCCGATGTGCATGTGGTTGGGCGAGGCGATGACCAGCGCGTCCACGTCGTTGCGCGCCAGAAGGCTGGGGATGTCGGGGCAATTGGCCGCCATTGGCACAAGGCCCTGCGTCGCCGCGGCCATGCCGGGATCGGGTTCGACAAAGGCCGAAACCTCGGCCCCGGTCAGTAGGGCGATGTTGCGGATATGCTCCTGCCCCATCATGCCGGACCCGATGATGCCGTATCGTGTCATGCGCGGCCTCCCAACCCTAGCGCGTCACGGAATGCGCGCGACATAAGCCGCGCGGGCGGGGTCGAACCAGGTGGTCGAGACCTCCGCAATTCGCCCATCTGCGTCGAAAGCGCGACGCTGGGCAAGCCCCATCATCGCGCCCTCGGGCAATCCCAGCCGGGCGGCGGCCCAGCCGGGCAGGTCGCCCGCCGACAGCCGATCCTCGGCGCGGGCGATCTGCAGGCCGAGCAATTCGCGGTAGCTGCGGTAGAGCGATTCCGAGACGCGCTCGGGCGTGAGCGGGCCGTCGTAACGGCCGTCGAGCCAGATGTCCTCGACCGCGACGGGCCGATGGTCGAGGGAGCGCAACCGGCGGATGTTCCACGCATCCGGTGCGTCAGAGCCGAGATCGGGCAGATCGGCGGGCTTGTCGCGGCGGGTCAGCGTGATCAGCTCGGCGGTGGGCAGCCCGCCCCCCTCGGGGCGTTCCAGCCGGAACAGCGCATAGGTGCCCTGCGCGCCGCGGGCTTCGCGGATGTAGTTGCCCGACCCCTGCCGCCGCTCCAGCAGCCCGCGCTCGGTCAGCACGGCCAGCGCCTTGCGCAGCGTCGTCACCGTCACGCCGTGTTGCGCGGCGAGCGTGCGCTCGGTCGGCAGCTTGTCACCGGGGCGCAGCAGCCCCGCACCGATGTCGCGGGTCAGCGCCTCGGCGATCCTGAGGTAACTGGGCAAGGCCCCCTGCATCGCGGCCCCCCCTGGTTCCCGCAAATTGATACACCATTGATCCAGTGTGCCCGCCGCGCTACGCCTTTGTCCAGTCACAAGGCTTGGGAGGGCCGTATCATGACCGTCGTTCCCGTCACCTCTGCCGATCTCGACGCCAGCGAAGTCAGCTGGTTCGCGGCACTTTGCTCGGATGATTACGAGTTTCTCGGCGTGCCCGACGGGCGGCTGCGTTCCAGCTGGGCGCATTGCTCGGGCATCGTGCGGGAGGCCGAGAAACAGGGGTTCCGCAACATCCTGTGTCCGTCCTCCTACCAGGTGGGGCAGGACACGCTGAGCTTCGTCGCGGGCTGCGCGCCGATCACCGACAAGATCAACTTCCTTGCCGCCGTGCGCTGCGGCGAGATGCAGCCGATCATGCTGGCGCGCACCATCGCCACGCTCGACCACATGCTCGAGGGGCGGCTGACGGTGAACATCATTTCCTCGGACTTTCCGGGCGAGAAGGCCGAGAGCAGCTTTCGCTACCAGCGGAGCCGCGAGGTGGTGGAGATCCTGAAACAGGCATGGACCCAAGATCAGATCAACTTCACCGGCCAAGTCTATGATTTCCAAGGATTGACGACCGACCCCGTCCGCCCCTACCAGACCGGCGGGCCGCTTTTGTATTTCGGCGGCTATTCCCCCGACGCGCTGGAGCTGTGCGGGCAGCATTGCGACGTCTACCTGATGTGGCCCGAGCCCAAGGAGATGCTCGCGCAAAGGATGAAGGACGTCCACCAAGTCGCTGAGAAATATGGAAGAACGCTCGACTATGGCTTGCGCGTTCACATGATCGTCCGCGACACCGAGGCCGAGGCGCGGGAGTATGCCGAGCATCTGACCTCGAAGCTGAACGATGAGCTTGGCCAGCTGATCCGCGAGCGGGCGCTTGATTCAGGGTCGCTCGGCGTCAGCCACCAGGCCAAGGCGCGGGAGCTTGCGGACAAGTTCGGCTATGTCGAGCCGCATCTGTGGACCGGCGTGGGCCGCGCGCGTTCGGGCTGCGGGGCGGCGCTGGTGGGCTCCGCCGACCAGGTGCTGTCCGAGATCGAGGCCTACCGCAAGATGGGCATCCGGGCCTTCATCTTCTCGGGCTATCCGCATATGGACGAATGCGAGCATTTCGGGCGGCTGGTGATGCCGGAGCTGAAGACCTGCTCGCTGCCGCATGAATACGGGCGGGTGCCCGCGGGCACACCGGCAACACCACTGGGAATTGGGGAGAGACGCTGATGGATCGTGTAAAGGTCGGACCGCTGGATTTCAGCCGGATCGTCTACGGCATGTGGCGGCTGGGCGATGACGCGGATACCTCGCCCGCGCATGTTCAGGCCAAGATCGAGGCCTGTCTGGCACAGGGCATCACCACGATGGACCAGGCCGACATCTACGGCGGCTACACCGCCGAGGCGATCCTCGGCGATGCGCTGCGCGCGGCACCGGGCCTGCGCGACAAGATCGAGATCGTCACCAAATGCGACATCGTCGCGCCGGTGGGCCGCTACGCGGACAAGCGGGTGAAATACTACGACACCTCGGCGCATCAC
This sequence comes from Roseicyclus sp., assembly GCA_025211115.1. Taxonomy (GTDB): domain Bacteria; phylum Pseudomonadota; class Alphaproteobacteria; order Rhodobacterales; family Rhodobacteraceae; genus Roseicyclus. The sequence goes on from JAOARA010000335.1 coordinate 4,987, forward strand.
ATCACCGCCTCGGTCGAGCAATCGCTGAGCGCGATGGGGATCGAGGTGATTGATCTGCTATTGATACACCGCCCCGACCCGCTGATGAACCACGAGGAAACGGGCCATGCGCTCGATACGCTGGTCGCCTCGGGCAAGGTGCGGGCGGTCGGTGTGTCGAACTTCAAGCGCCACGACTGGTCGCTGCTGCAATCGGCGATGGAGACGCCGCTGGCCACGAACCAGGTGGAACTGAGCGTGATGCATCACGCGCCCTTCACCGATGGCGAGGTCGGCTGGATGCAGGAGAAAGCCGTGCCGATCATGGCCTGGTCGCCGCTGGCGGGCGGGCGTCTGTTCGGTGAGGAGGGCGCCGCGGTGCGCGAGGTGTTGACGCGCATGGGCGCAGAGGCGGGCGTGGGGCCGGAGGCCGTGGCGGTCGCCTGGCTGTTGCGGCATCCGGCGCTGATCCTGCCGGTGATGGGGACCAACAACCTGAACCGGATCAAGGGCTTGGGCGACGCGGTTAAAGTGACACTCGATCGGCAGGCCTGGTTCGAGA
>JAOARA010000336.1 GCA_025211115.1 Roseicyclus sp.
GGTGTGGGGGTTGGTGATCAGCGCCGAGCGCGCCTCGCCCAGCATGGAGCCGAGATCGGCGACGGGGGGCTGCGAGCCGAGGCCGAGGAACGACAGGCCCGCGGTCTCGAGGATCATCCAGCCCACGGTCGTGGACATGGCGATGACGATGACGGGCACGACGTTCGGCAGGATCTCGGTCAGGATGATCCTTGCGTCGGACATGCCCGAAAGGCGGGCCGCATCGACGAATTCCTTATGCGCGATGCCGACGGTTATCCCCCTGATATTGCGTGCGAAAAACGGGATGTTGACGGCGGCCACCGCGATCAGCGCGTTCATCAGGCCGGGGCCCAGCGCGGCCACGATGGCGAGCGCCAGAAGGATGTAGGGAAAAGCCATGAGCATGTCGACGCCGCGCATGATCACGTTGTCGGTGCGCCCGCCATAGTAGCCCGCGACGATGCCGATGGCGGCCCCGATACTGGCGGCGACAAGGGCGGCGGCGAAGCCGACGGCGAGCGACAGGCGGGTGCCCCACATCAGGCGGCTGAGAAGGTCGCGGCCGAGGTGGTCGGTGCCGAGCAGCGCACCGTCGGAGAAGGGCGGCAGGAAGCGGTTGCCGGTGTCGGTGACGTTGGGCGGCTTGAGCGGCAGGATGGGGGTGAGAAGCGCCAGAAGCACGACGATCCCCATCACGACCAGCCCGCCAAGGGCGAGGCGGTTGCGCGCCAAGAGCTTGAGAAAGCTCATGTTTTGATCCTCGGGTCGAGGAGGGACTGGGCCACGTCCACGACGATGTTGAAGAAGACGTAGCAGGCCGCGACGAAGACGACGCCGCCTTGGACCAGCAGGATGTCGCGGCGGAGGATGGCGTCGACCAGCATCCGGCCGATGCCGGGCCATTGGAAGACGACCTCGATATAGACCGCGCCCGAGAGGACGAAACCGGCCTGGATGCCGAGGACGGGGATGATGGAAACCATCGCCGCGCGCAGCGCGTGGCGCCAGATAACCCCCCGTTCCGGAACACCTTTTGCCCGCGCGGTGCGGATGAAATCCTGCCGCAGAACCTCGAGCATGGCGGAGCGGGAGAGGCGGGCGATGACGCCTGTCGCCACGACGGAGAGGGCCAGCGCCGGGAGGGTCAGGTGGCGCAGAAGCGCGAGAAGGTCGCGGTCGCCGAAGATGGGCCACATGCCCGAGGCCGGGAAAAGGCGCAGGTTCACCGCGAAGGTGAGGATCATCATCATGCCGAGGAAGAAGGAAGGTATTGAAATACCTAGCAAAACGACGAAGGTGATCGCCTTGTCGGCGGGGCCATACTGGTTGGCGGCGGAGACCACGCCCGCGACGATGCCCAGCACCGAACACAGCACGAAGCTGGTTCCGGCCAGCACGAGCGTGGCGTTGAAGCGTTCCAGCACCTCGTCCAGCACGGGGCGGTTGAGGTTGAAACTCCGCCCGAAATCGCCCTGAAGCATGTTGCCGAGCCAGATAAAGTATTGCTGGATCAGGGGTTTATCGAGGCCAAGATCCTCGTTCAGGCGGGCCACGTTCTCGGGCGTGGCGAAGCTGCCGAGGATGGCGGTGGCCGGGTCGCCGGGGATCAGCGCCATGATCGCAAAGACGATGACGGAGATGCCCAAGAGCACCGGGATGGCCGAGATCAGGCGGCGGAGGATGTAGCGGGTCATGGCGGGCCTTCGGGTCTGCACCCGGAAAAACGGGGCATGCACAGGGCATACACACCCCGTACACACCCCGTACATACGCGATACACCCGCGCGGCGAAGGGCGATGCCCCCGCCGCGCGGGTCGGTTTCAGTTCTTCACCACGTCATCGAGAAGCAGGAAGAAGGAGGGTTCGAGCGCGAAGTTCTCGACCGCGTCCGAGGTGACGGCGTTCTGCACCCAGTTCGCCACGAAGACCCACGGGGCATCCTCCTGCACGATCACCTGCATCTCGCGATAAAGCTCGGCGCGGCGGTTCTGGTCGGTCGAGGTGCGGGCCTCTTCCAGCAGGGCGTCGACCTCGGGGTTGGAGTAGTAGCCCGAGTTGAAGCCGCCCTGTTCCGGCCAGGCTTCGGTGCGCAGCGCGAGGTAGGGGAGCGTGTCGGGGTCGTTCGTCATCCACGCCATCTGGGCGGCGTCGGCCTCACCCTCGAGGCCGGGGTTCACGCGGCCGAGGAAGGTGTTCCACTCGTAGGTCTCGATGGTGACGTCGAAGCCCACGGCCTCGAGGTCGGCCTGGATGGCGGTGCCCATGGCGACGGGGTCGAGCATGCCCGATCCGCCCTCGGTCACGTAGAAGGTGATCTCGGGGTTTTCGATCCCCGCCTCGGCCAGCAACTCGCGGGCGCGGTCGGGGTCGTAGGGATAGGGCTCGAGCGCCTCGTTATAGGCCCATGCGAAGGCCGGGGGCGTGGGGCCCGCGGCGACATCGGCGGTGCCTTCGAGGACATCCTCGACCAGCGCGGTCTTGTTGATCGCGTAGTTGGCGGCCTGGCGCACGGCCTGCTCGGTGAAGGGCCCTTCGCGCATGTTGAGGATCAGGAACCAGACGTGCGGGCCTGCCTGTTCGACGATGCGGAAATCGTCGCCTTCGAATTCCGACAGCGCCACCGGCGGAACCTCGACCATCAGGTCGATGCCGCCCGAGAGCATCTCGGCCACGCGGGTGTTGGCGTCGGTGATCGGGCGGAAGATCACGGCGTCGAGCGACGGCGCGCCGTCCCAGTAGTCGGGGTTGCCCTCGATCACGACAGCCTCGTTCGAGCGCCATTCGGTGAAGGTGAAGGCGCCGGTGCCGGACGGGTTACGGCCGAAATCCTGCCCGTGCTCCATCACCGCGGCGGGCGAGACGATGAGGCCGGTGGGATAGGCGAGGTTCGACAGGAAGGGCGCATAGGGCGCGTTGAGCGTGAAGCGGACGGTCAGGTCGTCCACGGCCTCGACGCTCTCGACGGCGGAGAAGAAGAAGGACAGCGGGAAGGGGCCGGTGTCGTGATAGGGGTGATCCTCGTTCAGCATCCGCTCGAAGTTGAAGACCACGGCCTCGGCGTTGAAGGGGGTGCCGTCGTGGAAGCTCACGCCCTCGCGGAGCGTGAAGGTGTAGACGGTGCCGTCGTCCGAGATGGTCCAATCGGTCGCCAGCGCCGGTTCCACCTCGAGCGTGCCCGAGGCGTAGCGGACGAGACCGTCATAGACGTTCATCAGGATGCGGAAGTCGTTGACCGCGGTCACGGCATGGGGGTCGAGCGCCTGCGGCTCGGCGACCTGGCCCACGACGAGGACGCCGGGGGGTGTCTGGGCCGCGAGCGGGGCGGCCAGCGCGAGCGCCAGCGCCGTGCCGGAGGCCAGCACCGCGCGGCGGGTCATGTCGAGAAGTCTCATGATGTCTTGTCCTCTCCTGTCGGGCGGGCATCCTGCGGGATGCCGATAATTTTTCACTATGAATTGGATGAGGCCAAATTATCATGATAAATGCAAGACCGATAGAACGGAGGCCCCGGCGTGACCATTTCGATCCTCGCAATTGATGAAAAAACAGGCCGATTGGGCGGTGCGGCGGCCACGGGCAGCCTGTGCGTCGGCGGATGGGTGCTGCGCGGCGGGGCCGAATCGGGGATGTCGGCGAGCCAGGGCACCGCGCCCTCGACGCTGTGGGGCGAGGATGTGCTTTTGCGCATGGCGGGCGGGTCGAGTGCCGCCGAGGCCGTGGCGGCGGTGACCGGCCCCGATGCGGGGCGCGCGCATCGGCAATTGGCAGCGCTGGATGTGCGTGGCGGCACGGGGGCCTTCACCGGGGCCGAAAGCGTGGCGCACGCGGGCGCGCTGGAGGGGCCGGGGGTGGTCGTGGCGGGCAACATGCTGTCGGGGCCGGAGGTGATCGAGGCCGCTTTGGAGGGCTACCGCGCGGCCGCGGCGATGCCTTTTGCCGAGCGGCTGATGGGCGCGCTGGGGGCTGCGGCTGCGGCGGGGGGCGATGCGCGGGGGCTGTTGTCGGCGGCGCTGCTGGTCGTGGGGCGGGACATGGCACCGCTGACGCTCAGGATCGACCATTCGGTCAACCCCTTGGCGGCATTGGCGGATCTTTACATGGTCTCGCAATCCGACCCCTATCACGGCTGGACGCGGGTGGTTCCGGTTCTGGACGATCCGTGGCGCGCGCCCGCGGCCGCGGATGTGCCGGAGGTGCCCGAGCCGATCGTCGGGGCGGAGCCCGCGATCCGGCGCTGAGGCCCCTGCCCTATTCCGCGATGAAGCGGCGCAGCACCTGCGCCTCTTGGCGCTGCATCAGCGCCTCGGCGGTTTCCATGTGGCTGCGCATGATGCGCCGCGCATCGTCGGCGCGGCCATGGCGGAGGGCGGCGATCAGCTCGGTCTGGTAGGCGAGACCCTTTTCGTAGAGCTCGCGGTTGGGCGGGTCGTAGAGGCGGCGATAGACCGTGAGGTCGGTCAGGATGCGGCCCATGAAGCTGACGACGAAGGCCAGCAGCGCGTTGTCGGAGAAATTCGCAAGGGTGCGGTGGAACTCGAGCGAGGCGACATGCTGGTCGCGCTCCTCCTCGGCGGAGCGGGCGGGTTCGGGGTATTTCGCCACGACCTGTTCCAGCTCGGCCAGTTGCGCCTCGGTGAGGCGACCGGCGAGCGAGGCGGCCAGTTCCGGCTCCAGCGCGCGGCGGAGCTGATAGATGTCGGATATGGAAATATCCTTGAAGTAGAAGTAGTTGGCGAGCAGCGCCTTGGCGCGGTCGGCGGTCACTTCGCCCACGAAGCTGCCGCCGCCGGGGCCGGTGCGGGTCTCGATCAACCCCTGCGCCTCGAGGATGCGCATCGCCTCGCGGATGGTGCCCTTGGCCATGCCGAAGCGCGCCATCAGCTCGGCCTCGCCGGGCAGGCGGTCGCCGGGGGCCATGTTGCGTTCGACCACCCAGTCCTTGATCGCGTCGGCCACGCGGACGGGCCGCGAGCGGCGCGGTTCCTTGGCGGGCGGGCGGTTGGGCGCGGTCATGCGGGGCCTTTCGGGACGGAGCGCGGAGTGTGCGGGGCCGCGGCGCGGGATGCAACCGCGGCCTGTCTTTCAGACCACTGTGACGGTGAGCGTGCCGAGCCCCGCGATCTCGGCCTCCATCACGTCGCCGCGCGCGACCGGGCCGACGCCCGCGGGGGTGCCGGCCATGATGACATCGCCGGGGGCGAGGGTGAAATATTCGGACAGGTAGGCGATCATCTCGGGCACCTTCCAGATCATCTGGTTCAGGTCGCCCTCCTGCCGCGTCTCGCCGTTCACGGTGAGCGCGATGCGCCCCTCGGAGGGGTGGCCGACCTGTGTGACCGGGTGGAGCGGGCCGACCGGGCCGGAGCGTTCGAAGGATTTGCCGATCTCCCACGGGCGGCCCAGTTTCTTGGCCTCGCCCTGCAGGTCGCGGCGGGTCATGTCGAGGCAGATGCCGTAGCCCCAGACGTGATCCAGCGCGGTGTCGTCGGGAATGTCGGTGCCGCCCGATTTCAGCGCGACCAGCAGCTCGACCTCGTGATGCACGTCCGAGGTTTTCGGCGGGTAGGGAAACTGCCCCGAGGGGTCGAGGCTGTCGGGGGTCTTCTGGAAGAAGAAGGGCGGCTCACGGTCCGGGTCGTGGCCCATTTCGACGGCATGGGCGGCGAAGTTGCGCCCGATGCAATAGACCCGGCGCACCGGGAAGGCGCCGCCGTCGGCGGTGGGGATGGCGGGCTGCGGCGGGGCTGGGATGACGTGGTCGGGCATGGGGCCGGTTCCTCCTCGGGCGGTGGTCGCGTGGCATGGCGGTACCGCAACGGCGGCCGCGGGGCCAGCCCCGGCCTGCGGGTCCGACCCTGCGCGGGCGACGCGGCGCAGGTGTTCGAGCAGCAGCGCCTGCGCGGGCGTCGGCCGCCAGCCTGCGCGGTGCATCACCCCGATGGGGCGCGCGGGCCAGCGGAGTTCGGTGGGCACCTCGGCCAGAAGCCCCGCGCGCAACTCGGCCTCGGCCTGCCGGGCCGAGATGCAGCCCAGAAGATCGCTTTGGCGCA
>JAOARA010000337.1 GCA_025211115.1 Roseicyclus sp.
GTCTTGCAGGCGCGCGCGTGGGCGATCTGCGCCGCGACAGCGGAGGCAGAGAACTTGAGAATAGCCATGGGGATGTCTTTCTGTTCGGTTTGGAAGGGTCGACCCGCGCGGGCGGCATGGTCCACGCGCGGGTCGCGTGAGGCCTCAGGCCGCTTGCGCGACCTCGCTGGCAGGCTCCGGAGTTTCCACGGTGGGCTCCGTCTCATTAAAGGCCACACCGGCGCTCAGCCACATCGGCCGGCACCAGGCGGCCACGGCAGCGCGCTGCGCGTCCGTGAGTGTGGCGAAGGGTTCGGCGAAGAGCTTGTCACAAAAGGCGACGATCTCCTTCTTGCTCGACGAGGCCAGCGTCACCGCCTCCTGGGCGAGACCCAGATCCTCGCCGAGGATCTTCAGGAGCCAAGCCTTCTTGAAGCGGTTGAAGAGCGCCGCATTCGGCGTCCAGTGGGCGCGGATGTCGGGCATGATCTCGATCTCGAACGCATGCATCAGGCTGTCGCGCTGGCGGTCCCGCGCGAAGCAGGACTGCGTGGTGCTGGCCGTGGCATAGGCCACGAGCTTGGCCTTCTCGCCGGCCTCCAGCGCGCGAAACGCCGCGAACTGATCGGCGGGCGCGCGGGTGTCATCGAGCCAGGAGAGATCAAGTGCATCATGCGCCGCCGCCACCTGCTCGAGCGAGGTCTCGTCGATCTCGTCCATTTTGGCATGGCTGCGGTATTCCTTGCGGGCCTCGATCTTGATCGCCTGCGTGACACTCATGCCGCTGGCCAGAACGTCACTGACCAGCTTGAAGAGCGTCAGATCGAGCGTGGCCTCCGGATGCAGCGCCATCGCGGCGCCGAGGGCCATGGCCCGCTCGGTCTTGAGGTCCTCGGCCAGTGAGGCAGGATAAGTGATTTCACCGGAGTCCGGGGCCTCCTCCCCTGTCGGATTACTCGCGGAGCCGCGCGCGCCTTCCTCTTTGGCGGTGTCTTCCGGGCACACGAGGCCAATATGGAGCGTGATCTGCCCACCCTGCCACGAGGCAATCACACCAGCGCGGGCGAGGTCCTCGGTGCTGTAGGCCTCCTGCAGGTCGCGGGCTTCTTCTTCCAAGGCGTCCACGCGCTCGTAAAGGGCATTGTAGGCACCGTCCTCGAGCCCCTCATCCTCCATCTCGAGCTGCAATTTCTCAAGCTCGGCGGCGATCTCATCGATGCGCTTCTGCGCAGCCTCATCCGGTTCGATCGGGCCGGGATAGACGCGGCCGTAGTCGGCCATGGTCGCGTAATCATAGCGGACCATCGCATCGGCCCAGGCAAAGCCCAGCTTTATGCGGGCCTCTTCGGCGGCGGCACCGAGCTTCTCGAGCAGGATGGTTTCGACCAGCGCTGCATCCTCCAGCACGGAATGCTCTTCCAGAAGGTCAGCCGCGACGGCGCCGCCGCGAGCCTCGTAGTCCGCGCGCACGAAAGCCCCGATATCATCGCTGACCTGCACACCGCGGGATTTGAGCGCCTGACGGACGGTATAGGCCTGCAGATAGCCGCCGTCTTTTGTGAGCGCCTCGAAGACCTCGCGCTGCGCCTCCTGGCTCGGGTGCTCGGCAAAGGCTTTCATCGTGTCGAGCGTGATCGTCTTGGCCCGGGCCGCGGCGCGGATGTCGGGGTGGATCAGGCCATAGCGCAACCGGCCTTTCACGGCCGCCACCGTGGTGCCGAAGGTCTTTGCGATCGTCTCGGGCGTCTGGTCGTCGACCTCCATCATCCGCGCGAAAGCCTCGAACTCGTCGATGGCATTCATCGGCGCCTGGGTGATGTTCTCAGCGAGCGACAGGGCCGTGGTGACATCGCAATCCTCTGGCACAAGACGGCAGTCGATCTTGGCCTTCGCCGTGAAGCCTTTCGCGGCCCTGTCCGCGACCAGCTCCTTCAGCGCGGCATGCCGACGGCCACCGGCGAGGACAGCATATTTGCCGTCGAGCTTCTGGACCATGAGCGGCTGCAGGAGACCCAGAACGGTGATGCTTGCCTTCAGATGGGCGATGTTCTCAGGATCATAGGTTTCCGGCGAGTTGCTGCGCACATTGGCGGGATGTGAGACCAGATCGCCGATGGCGACGGAGACGGGTTTGAAGCTTGTGGTCATGGCGTTTCCTTTTCGGTGGGTTTGGAGCGGCCCGCGCATTCAGATGCGCGGCCAATCCCCGTCTTCAGGGATCACCACAACAAAAGGCCCACTCTCCCTTTGAGGGGTCAGCGGGCCTTCATCGCCTGGGCTGTCAGGAGGGGTGTCCCCTCCCCTACCAGTCGCGCGCCAGCATGATGGTCAGCACGCGCATGGTGGTGGCGGGATTGTCCGGGGCCTCGGCGCCATAGCGGAAGTCGGAATCCGCTTCGTACAAATCCAGTTTCCAGAACACGGTCTCGCCGCGGACCTCGACCGCCCCGAAATCATGCCATCCTTCGGGATCGTTCTCGGGCTCGAAGGTCTCGAACATGCCCGTGGCCTTCACCGCCTCGGCCATGAAGCCGTCACCGGCATTCATAATTGAGCGGGTGACATGCATGCGGCCCTGGATAGACTGGGCGGTTGGCACACCGAGGCACGCGAGCTTGCGAAACGCGTCGTTCTGCGCTGCGATCACACTCGGATCAGGGCGGTCTGTCTGGGGTTGTCCTGTCATGGACATGGGGTGCTCCTTTGAGAAGTTGAAACACCCTTCCAAAAGCCAGCTTTTTCTTTTTCCCCCTGGCGGCAGGACA
>JAOARA010000338.1 GCA_025211115.1 Roseicyclus sp.
CAAACAACCTTGCACGCACCAGACCGCGGCGGGTGAGGCGATCAGCGACAGCCCCGCAACCCCGCGCAAACCTTCATCTTCCCCCAAATACGGCCTTCGGGAGCAACACCGCCCCCACGTGCGACGCGCGCCTGCCGCGCCGCCCTCAGTCGCCCCTCACATAGGCGACCAGCGCGCGGGTCGAGCCATCCTTGTCCGCGCCATCGGCCTCGCCCGTCAGGACCGGGTCCAGCGCCTTGGCCAGCTCCTTGCCCAGTTCGACCCCCCATTGGTCGAAACTGTTGATCCCCAGAATCACCCCCTCGACGAAGACGCGATGCTCGTAAAGCGCGATGACGTGGCCCAGCACGTAGGGCGTGAGCCGCGGATAGATCAGCGTGGTCGACGGACGGTTGCCGGGGAAAACCCGATGCCGCGCCTGCCGCTCCAGCTCGGCCCCCTCGAGGCCCGCCCCGGCCATGAGCGCCCGCGCCTCGGCAAGGCTGCGGCCGCGCATCAGCGCCTCGGATTGCGCAAGGCAGTTGGCCACCAACAGGCGGTGATGATGGGCCAGTTCCGGCTCGTGCCCCTCGGCCGCGACCAGGAATTCGCAGGGGATCACCCGCGTGCCCTGGTGGATCAGCTGGTAGAAGGCATGCTGCCCGTTGGTGCCCGGCTCGCCCCAGACCACCGGGCCGGACTGCATCGCCAGATCGCTGCCATCCATCGCCACGCGCTTGCCGTTGCTCTCCATCTCGAGCTGCTGGAGATAGGCCGGAAGCCGCGCAAGCCGTTGATCATAGGGCAGAACCGCGCGCGTCGCATGGCCCTGCACCTGGTTGTGCCAGATGCCCGTCAGCGCCAGCAGAACCGGCAGGTTCGCCGCCAGCTCCGCCTCGCGGAAATGGGTGTCCATGTCGCGCGCCCCCGCCAGGAACTCCGCGAAGCGCGCAGGCCCCACCGCCAGCATCAGGCCCAGCCCGATCGGCCCCCAGAGCGAATAGCGCCCGCCGCCCCAATCCTCGAAGCCGAAGACCCGGTCCGGCGCGATGCCATACTCCGCCGTCCGCCCGGTCGCGCTCGACAAGGCCACGAATTGCGCCGCCGGATCGGCCACCGCCCCGGCCATCCAGGCCTTCGCGGTGTCGGCATTGGTCATGGTCTCGATCGTGGTGAAGGTCTTGGAGGCGACGATCACCAGCGTCCGCGTGGGATCGAGCCCGCGCAACGTGTCGTGGATATGCGCGCCATCCACGTTCGAGACGTAATGCAGCCGCGGCCCGTCGTGGTAAGGGGCCAGCGCCAGCGTCGCCATCGCGGGCCCGAGGTCCGAGCCGCCGATGCCGATGTTCACCACGTCGGTATAGGCCCCGCCCGCGCCCGCGATCTCGCCCGACCGGACCGCCTCGGCGAACCCCGCCATCCGCGCCCGCGTGTCCAGCACGCCCGGCATCACGTCCTGCCCGTCGACCATCACGGGCCCCGCCTCGGCCCGCAGGGCCGTGTGCAGCACCGCGCGCCCCTCGGTCTCGTTGATCTTGGCGCCCGCGAACATCGCGTCGCGCCGCGCCTCGACACCGCGCGCGCGGGCCAGCTCGAGCAGCAGACCAAGGCCCGTGTCGTCGATCTGCGTCTTCGAGAAATCGAAAAGCATGTCGCCCAGCCGCCGCGAGAACCGCGCCGCGCGGCCCTCGTCCGCGTCGAACAACGACAGGATCGACCGCCCCTCGCAGGCCGCGGCATGCCGCGCCAGCATGTCCCAGAAATCGCTCATTCCGTCACTCCGCCCAATGGACCGTTGCACCGCCCAGCACCGCGCGCACCGGCGCTTCCTCGACGGGCAGGCTCAAGGCCCGCTCCAGCGCCGCGCGCTTCTCGGCCCCGGTGATCAGCACATGCGTGCTGAGCGCGCCCTTCAGAACCGGCGCGGTCAGCGTGATCCGCGGCTCGCCCGCGCCCTCGGCGCGCATCGCCATCAGCGGCGGCGCATCCTCGGCCAGCGCAGCCGCAAGGTTGTCGGCACCGGGAAACAGGCTGGCCGTGTGCATGTCCGCCCCCATCCCCAGCAGCAGCACCGAGAGCGGCAGATGCCCCTCCAGCTCCTGCGCCAGCTCCTCCAGCCGGTCCTCGGGCGACGGCGCATCGGCGTAAAGCGGGATCAGCCGCGCCGCCGCCGCCTTCGAGACCAGCAGCCGCCGCTTCAACAGCGCCGTGTTCGAGCGCGGGCTGTCCTCGGGCACCCAGCGTTCATCGTTCAGCACCACCGACACGCGGTCCCAGTCCAGCGCCTGCTCGCTCAACACGTCGAAGACCGGCCCCGGTGTCGTGCCGCCCGGCACCGAGAAACTCACCCGTTCGGCCACCCGCAACGCGCGGGCCAGCTCGCCGGTCAACCGGTCGGCCAGCCCCAGCATCAGAAGCTCGCGGTCGGGGTAGGCAATCAGCTCCATCTCGTCAGATCTCCCGCCATCTGCGATCGTCGCGGTGCATCAGGATCGCGGCCTCCTCCGGCCCGGTGCCACCCGCTGCATAAGGAACGGGCCGGTCGGCCCGGCGTTGCCAATCCTGGATGATCGGATCGGTCCAGGCCCAGGCGGCCTCGACCTCGTCGCCGCGCATGAAGAGCGTCTGGTTGCCCCGGATCACGTCCATGATCAACCGCTCGTAGGCGTCGGGCACGTCCGCGGCCTCCGGCCCCAGCGCATCGGCGAAACTCATGTCGAGCGGCACGTCGATCAGCCGCATCCCCCCCGGCCCCGGCTCCTTGATCGTCACCCGCAGGTCGATCCCCTCGTCGGGTTGCAGCCGGATCGACAGCACGTTCGACCGGCTGCCCGCATCCGCATCGAAGATCGAATGCGGCGTCTTCTTGAAATGCACCACGATCTCGGACTTGCGCGCCTTCATCCGCTTGCCCGTGCGCAGGTAGAACGGCGTGCCGTTCCAGCGCCAGTTGGCGATATGCAGCTTCATGGCGATGAAGCTTTCGGTCAGGCTCTCGTCGTTCTCGACATCCTCGAGATAGGAGGGGTCGGCCCCGCCCCGGTATTGCCCCCGCACGATATGCTCGGGCGCGACCGGGTCCAGCGCGCGGATGACCTTGAGCTTCTCGTCGCGCACCGCGCTCGGCTCGAAATGCGCGGGCGGCTCCATCGCGGTCAGGCACAAAAGCTGCATCAGGGGGTTCTGCACCATGTCCCGCATCGCGCCCGAGCGGTCGTAATAGGCCCCGCGCCCGCCCACGCCGACCTCTTCGGCGACGGTGATCTGGACGTGATCGACGTATTGCGCGTTCCACAGCGGCTCGAAGAGCGTGTTGCCGAAACGCACCGCCATCAGGTTCTGCACCGTCTCCTTGCCGAGGTAATGGTCGATCCGGTAGATCTGCGTCTCGTCGAAATGCGCGGCCAGCGTCGCGTTCAGCTCGCGCGCCGATTTCAGGTCGCGGCCAAAGGGCTTTTCCACCACGATCCGCGCATCCGACCGGGCGATCCCGAACTTGTGCAGCCGTTCGGCCAGCGCCCCGAACAGGCTGGGCGCGACCGAGAAATAGAAGGCCTGCACGACATCGTCGCGCATCGCCTCCTTCAGCTCGGTCCACCCCGCCTCGCCGGTGGCGTCGACCGCCACGTAGCTCAACCGCTCCTGGAAGGCGCGCAGCCCCTCGGCATCGCGTTTGCCGGGCGGCAGGAAGGTCTCCACCGCCTCGGCCACCTGCGCGGCAAAGGCGGCGCTGTCCTGCTCGGTGCGGGCCGCACCGATGATCCGCGCCTCAGGCGGCATCTGCCCGTCGCAAAAGCGGCGATAAAGGCCGGGCAGGATCTTGCGCCGGGCAAGATCGCCGGTGGCTCCGAAAATGACGAGGTCGAAAGGATCGACCGGAATGACGCGCGATACCATCGTGACTGTCCCGTTCCGCATTCTGCCCTGTTAGCGCTAACAAGGCCTGTCGCTGCGGCGTTTACACCTGCCACGGACCGGAGTCTAGCAAATCGGGACCGGCTCACAACCTCCCGCGGCTCACCGCTGCATCGCGCAGAGCAGCTCGAACATCACCGAGGCCCCCAGCCATGCCGTGATCCCGCCGGTGTCGAAGGGCGGCGAGACCTCAACCAGGTCCGCGCCGATCACGTCCAGCCCGCGCAGCGCGCGGACGCATTGGATCGCCTCGAAGGAATTGGGCCCGCCCACCTCGGGCGTGCCGGTGCCCGGCGCATAGGCCGGATCGACGAAGTCGATGTCGAAACTGACATAGGTCGCGCCCTCGCCCACCACCTCGCGGGCGATCCGCATCACCGCGGACCAACCCAGCGCCATGCACTCCTCGATGGGAATGATCCTGACGCCGCGGTCCCAGCCATACTGGAAATCCTCGTTGTTGTAGGAGGTGCCGCGCATGCCGATCATCACCGTGCGGGCCGGATCGAGGCATCCCTCCTCGATGGCCTGCCGGAACGGGTTGCCATGGGTCAGCGTCCCGCCGCCGAAATAGGGCGGGTAAAGATCGGTATGGCTGTCCAGCAGCACAAGGCCAAAGGCCTCGCCCCGCGCCGCGCGCAGCTCCCGCAGCACGGTCAGCGTGCAGAGGTGATCGCCCCCCACCATGAAGGGCCGGATCCCCTGCCCCAGCACGCCCCGGATGAACCCCTGCGCATTGCCCAGCGCCTCGTCCTGGTCCACCGGGCTCATCGCCACATCGCCCAGGTCCGCGACCCGCGCCGCCTTGAACGGCTCCTGCCCGGTCGCGCGGTTGCGCTCGCGGATCATGGTCGAGGCATCGCGCAACGCCCGCGGCCCATGCCGCGCGCCCGGCCGGTTCGAGGTCGCCCCGTCCCAGGGCAGGCCGAAGATGCCGATCTCCACCTCGCCCCGGCGCGGATGCTCGGGCGGCAGATACGGCAGGCGCATGAAGCTCGGCACCCCGGCATAGCGCGGCAGGTCGGTGCCCGAAGGCGGCTGGAAGAGGGGATCGGACATCGGGCATGTTCCTGCATCGGGGCGTTTTCCGGCCGAGGCTAGCGCCCCGCGCCCGCCCTGTCACGCCACCCCGATGGCTTCACCTTTCCAAAAATACGGAAACACGACGCCTGCCAAGACCACGCCGCCCGAGGCAAGGCGCGACGGGTTCGCCGGGACGGGGCCGGGCGGGCGGGGGTGGGTGGGTGGGCCGCCCGACCGGCCCCGTCTGGACCCGCTCGCCCGACCGGCCCCGTCTGAAACCGCCAGCCCGACCGGTCCAGCCCTCAGGCCTCCAGCTCGCTGTCCCAATACAGAAAGTCGAGCCAACTGTCGTGCAGATGGTTCGGCGGAAACTTCCGCCCCATGTTGCGCAGCTCCTCCGCCCCCGGCTGGCGCGGCGGCTTGCGCAGGTTCAGACCCGACTGGCGCAGGCTCTTGGATCCCTTGCGCAGGTTGCACGACGAACAGGCGGCCACGACGTTTTCCCAGCTCGTCACCCCGCCACGGGCCCGCGGCACGACATGGTCAAAGGTCAGATCCCCCTTCGCCCCGCAATACTGGCACGAGAACTCGTCGCGCAGGAACAGGTTGAACCGGGTAAAGGCCACCCGCTTCTGCGGCTTCACGAAATCCTTCAGCACCACCACCGAGGGGATGCGGATCTCGGTCGAGGGCGAGCGGACCACCTCGTCATATTCCGCCACGATCTGCACCCGGTCGAGCCAGGCGGCCTTGACCGCCTCCTGCCAGGGCCAGAGCGACAGCGGGTAATAGCTGAGCGGGCGGTAATCGGCATTCAGAACCAACGCGGGGTGGCTCTTCAACGCCCCCGGCTCGCGGACGAACTGTGTTCTGAACTCGATCTGCGTCGCGTCTTGCATGGATGACTCCGCCCCTGCCCTGACTGCCCGTACCAGACACCAGAGCGGGAGCCCCCGCTCCAGCACTGCACCCACTATATCTAGGCTTTTGCTTCCGGCAAGCCTTACAAGATGCAGTGGGTCCGGGGTCAGGGATAGGCGATCACCTTGACAGATTCGTGACGTTATCCACAGCGATCCGCCCGGAATGGCGGCACAAGTCGAATGCCCGCGCGATCAACGCCCAGGTCGGCAGCCGGCCTCACAGATCGTCCATGCCCTCTGCGTCGCCCTCGGACGCATCCGCAGGCCCGCGCCGCTCCTGCCCCAGCACCTGCCGCAGAAAGGCCAGCGCCACCGACAACCCGTCGGGGGCGATGCCATGGGCCGTGCCCTGCATGATATGGGCATAGACCTCGGTAAAGCCCGCCCCCTCCAGCGCCTCGGCCGCCTCGGGCAGCGATTGCGGCGGCACCACGTCGTCGCGGTCGCCGTGCAACAACAGGATCGGCGGGCGCGACAGCACCTCCTCGGCCAGCGCCTCGGGGTTCACCAGCCGCCCCGAGAAGCCCACGACACCCGCCACCGCATCCTCGCGCCGCGGCGCGACATGCAGGCTCATCATCGTGCCTTGCGAAAAGCCCACCAGCGCCACCTGTTCGGGCAGCATGTCCTCGTCCACCATCATCCGGTCGAGAAAGGCGTTCAGATCCTCGGCCGCCCGCGCCATGCCGCTCGCGGCCTCCTCCTCCGAGGAGCCGTCGATCCACGGGATCGGGAACCACTGGAACCCCATCGGGTTCATCACCGAGCGTTCCGGCGCGTTGGGCGCGACGAAGACCGTGTCGGGCAGATGCGGGGCCAGGGGCTCGGCCAGGCCCAGAAGGTCGGCACCATCCGCGCCGTAGCCATGCAGGAAGATCACCATGCTCTCGGCCCGCCCCGAGGCCGCCTCAACCCTGCCGAAATCCAGAACCCGCGTCACAGCACACCCTCTCTCTGCCTGTCCAACCGGTAGTAGGCCCAAAGCGCCCGCGCGGCAACCGCGCGGACCGGCGACCAGCCCTCCGCCATCGCCCGCATCTCGCGCTCCGCGGGGCGCGCCGACAGGCCGAAGGCGCGCTGCGCCGCCACCTGCAACGCCAGGTCGCCCGCCGCGAAGACATCGGCATGTCCCAGCGCGAAGCTGGCATAGATCTCGGCCGTCCAGCGCCCGATGCCCGGCTGCGCGGTCAGCGCCGCCACCACCTCCGCCGTCGAGGCCGCGCGCAGCGCGCCGTAATCCAGCCGCGCCGCCGCCAGCGCGCGCAGGTAGCGCATCTTGGGCCGCGACAGCCCGCAGGCGCGCAGCGCCGCGTCCGGGGCCGCGGCCATAGCCGCCTCCTCCGTCAGCCCCGCCGCCTCGAGCCGCGACAGGATCGCCGCCGCCGACGCGGTCGAGACCTGTTGCCCCGCGATCGCCGCGACAAGCGCCCCGAACCCGTCCGCCCGGCGGCGCAGCGGCAAGGGCCCCACCGCCGACAGGATCGGGGCGAAACGCGCATCGCGCGCCACCAGCACCCCGGCCCCGTCGCGCAGGTCCGCCTCCGTCTCGATCCGCTCCGGCACCCGCTCCAAAGCCTGCCTCCCCGCGCCACATACGTCCGGTTCCCCTGCCTAGCACGGCGCGCCAGCCCCCGGCGAGCAGCCTTGCATTTGCTGCAACCCCCTGCGTCAGGATTGCGGGGTGCAATCCGGGGTTGCGTCTGATATGAGAATGTTCAACGTTAAACTATCTCTGTGACGGGGGAGGACACCCGAGATGCCACCACGCAAGACCGCGGCGAAAGCGGGCTCCGCAGCGCCCAATGTCTCGGCCGACGAGCTGAAGCATTACTACCGCGAAATGCTGCTCATCCGCCGCTTCGAGGAAAAGGCCGGCCAGCTTTACGGCATGGGCCTGATCGGCGGCTTCTGTCACCTCTACATCGGCCAGGAGGCCGTAGTCGTCGGCCTCGAGGCCGCGGCGGAAGAGGGCGACAAGCGCGTCACCTCCTACCGCGACCACGGACACATGCTGGCCTGCGGCATGGACCCCAAGGGCGTCATGGCCGAGCTGACCGGCCGCGAAGGCGGCTATTCCAAGGGCAAGGGCGGCTCGATGCACATGTTCTCCAAGGAGAAGCATTTCTACGGCGGCCACGGTATCGTGGCGGCCCAGGTGCCGATCGGCGCGGGCCTTGCCTTCGCCGACAAGTATCTCGGCAACGACCGCGTCACCTTCGCCTATTTCGGCGACGGGGCCGCGAACCAGGGCCAGGTGGCCGAAACCTACAACATGGCCCAGCTCTGGGATCTGCCCTGCATCTTCGTGATCGAGAACAACCAGTATGCCATGGGCACCAGCGTGCAGCGCGCCACCAAGTCGCCCGACTTCTGGGAACGCGGCGCCGCCTACGGCATCAAGGGCGAAGCGGTCGACGGCATGGACGTGCTGGCCGTGAAGGCCGCCGGTGAAAAGGCCGTCGCGCACTGCCGCGCGGGCAAGGGCCCCTACATCCTCGAGGTGATGACCTACCGCTACCGCGGTCACTCCATGTCGGACCCCGCGAAATACCGCACCCGCGAAGAGGTGCAGGAGATGCGCGAGAAGCGCGACGCCATCGAACACGTCCGCCAGATGCTGCTGACCGGCGGCCATGCCTCCGAGGACGATCTGAAAAAGATCGACAAGGAGATCAAGGAGATCGTGAACGAGGCCGCCGAGTTCTCGAAGGAAAGCCCCGAGCCGCATCTGGACGAGCTCTGGACCGACATCTACGCCGACGCGGCGCCGCAGAACGCCTGAGGGGGACAGACGACCATGGCAACCGAAATTCTCATGCCCGCCCTCTCCCCCACGATGGAGGAAGGCACGCTGGCCAAGTGGCTGGTGAAAGAGGGTGACACCGTTTCCGCGGGCGACATCATCGCCGAGATCGAAACCGACAAGGCCACGATGGAATTCGAGGCCGTCGATGAAGGCGTCATCGGCAAACTTCTTGTAGCAGAAGGCACCGAGGGCGTGAAGGTCAACACCCCCATCGCCGTGATCGGCGAAGAGGGTGAGGACATGTCGACCGCCGAGGCCGAGGCCGAAAGCGCCCCCGCGCCCGCCGCGCTTGAGACCTCCGAGGGCCGCGCCGACCCGGCCCCTGCCAACAGCGCGACGCCCGCGCAGGCCGCAAGCCCCAAGCCCGACCAGACGCCCGACTGGCCCGAGGGCACGGCGATGAAGACCCAGACCGTGCGCGAAGCGCTCCGCGACGCCATGGCCGAGGAAATGCGCCGCGACCCCACCGTCTTCGTCATGGGCGAGGAAGTGGCCGAGTACCAGGGCGCCTACAAGGTGACCCAAGGCCTGCTCGACGAGTTCGGCGCCAAGCGCGTCATCGACACGCCGATCACCGAACACGGCTTCGCCGGTCTCGGCGTCGGCGCGGCCTTCGGCGGTCTGCGCCCCATCGTCGAGTTCATGACCTTCAACTTCGCCATGCAGGCGATGGACCAGATCGTCAACTCGGCGGCCAAGACGCTCTACATGTCCGGCGGCCAGATGGGCGCGCCCATGGTCTTCCGCGGCCCCAACGGTGCCGCCGCCCGCGTCGGCGCGCAGCACAGCCAGGATTACGCCGCCTGGTATGCCAGCGTTCCCGGCCTCAAGGTCGTTCAGCCCTACTCGGCCGCCGATGCCAAGGGCCTCCTGAAGACCGCGATCCGCGACCCCAACCCGGTGATCTTCCTCGAGAACGAGATCCTCTACGGCCGCTCCTTCGAGGTGCCCGACCTCGAGGATTTCACCATCCCCTTCGGCAAGGCCAAGATCTGGCGCGAGGGCACGGATGTGACCATCGTCAGCTTCGGCATCGGCATGACCTACGCGCTCGCCGCCGCCGATGAACTGGCGAAAGACGGCATCGAGGCCGAGGTGATCGACCTGCGCACCCTGCGCCCGATCGACTATGACACGGTCATCGCCTCCGTGATGAAGACGAACCGCTGCGTCACGGTCGAAGAGGGCTTCCCGGTCGCCTCGATCGGCAACCACCTCTCGGCCTATATCATGCAGAA
Source organism: Roseicyclus sp. (assembly GCA_025211115.1). Classification (GTDB taxonomy): domain Bacteria; phylum Pseudomonadota; class Alphaproteobacteria; order Rhodobacterales; family Rhodobacteraceae; genus Roseicyclus. Next base: position 9,888 of record JAOARA010000338.1, read on the forward strand.
CGCCTTCGATTACCTCGACGCGCCAGTCATCAACTGCACCGGCAAGGACGTTCCGATGCCCTATGCCGCCAACCTCGAGAAACACGCGCTGACCTCGGTCCCCGAGGTGGTCGCAGCCGTCAAGCAAGTCACCTACCGGTAAGGAGAGCCAGCGATGCCGACAGAAATCCTGATGCCCGCCCTCTCCCCCACGATGGAGGAAGGGACGCTTGCCAAATGGCTGGTCAAGGAGGGCGACACCGTCGCCTCCGGTGACATCATCGCCGAGAGCGAGACCGACAAGGCCACGATGGAATTCGAAGCCGTCGACGAAGGCGTCATCGGCAAGATTCTTGTAGAAGAAGGAACCGAGGGCGTGAAGGTCAACGCCCCCATCGCCGGTCTTCTGGAAGAAGGCGAAAGCGCCGATGACATCGGCAAGGCCGCGGCCCCCGCCGAAGCACCCGAACCCGCGGCCAAGGCCCCCGCCCCGGAGGCCCCCGCCGCCGCAGCAGCCA
>JAOARA010000339.1 GCA_025211115.1 Roseicyclus sp.
CTGATGGGCCCCGCGCAGATGCTGCCGCTGATCGTCGGCGCGCTGGAAGACAAGAGCGCGCCCGAGGCCGAAGAGGCCGATGTCGTGGATGCCGAGGCCGGTGCCGAGACCACCGGGAGCCGCCCCGACGACGCGACCACGGCCGAGCCGGCCGAGGCCCGAAATTAGGGCTGGCACCCCCCCGCGCGGCTTGCTAAGAGGCCGCGCGGTGCGCCGGGCCGGGTGATCGGAAACGATCCATCGGGCCGGACCACCCGGTCGGGGCATGGCCCCGGCAAAGAAGAGTGCCGCTGTAGCTCAGCTGGTAGAGCACGTCATTCGTAATGACGGGGTCGGGGGTTCGAGTCCCTTCAGCGGCACCACTCTTCTCTCCTAACCGCACGGGATGTCGCACGGCGGCCCATGGCCGCGGAAGCGTCACGCCTTTGTCGTGAAGGGTCGGGATTTCGCGGGCGCAGGTCGCATTCCTGTCGGGCTTTGCCCGGAAATGCGCTATCCCGTTCCCATGTTCCTGAGCGTTTTCGACATCTTCAAGATCGGCGTCGGCCCGTCCTCGTCCCACACGATGGGGCCGATGAGCGCCGCCGCGCGCTTTCTGCAAGACCTGCGGTCGGGCCGGGAGAAGGAGCCGGGCGCGGGCGAGCTGGCGGCGCTGTCGGCGTCGCTCCATGGCTCGCTGGCCTTCACCGGCAAGGGGCACGCAACCGACCGTGCCGTGATCCTCGGCTTCGCGGGGTTCGAGCCCGCCACGCTGGACCCCGACCGCGCCGAGGCGCTGGAGGGTGAGATCCGCGCGACCCGGACGGTCACGCCGCCGGGCCTGCCGCCCCTGCGCTTCGACCCCGAGACGGACCTTGTCTTCGACTACGGCCCGCCGCTGCCGGGGCATGCCAACGGGTTGATCCTGCGCGCCCATGACGGGGCCGGGAACCTCTATCTCGAGGAAACCTATTACTCGATCGGCGGCGGTTTCATCGCCACCGCCAAGGAACTTGTCGCGCAGGCACAAGGCGGGGCCGAGGCGTTGCACGAGGAGAAGGAAGCGGCGGGCTACCCCTACCCGTTCGGCTCGGCGGCCGAGATGCTGGCGATGGGCCGAGCCTCGGGCAAGAGCATCGCCGAGATGAAATGGGCGAACGAGACGGCGCGCCACCCGGCCAGCGAAGTGCGCGCGCGGCTCGATGCGGTGTGGCAGGCGATGGACGATTGCATCGACCGGGGCCTGCGGATGGAGGGGGAGCTGCCCGGCGGGCTGCGGGTGAAGCGGCGGGCGAAGGCGATCCACGAGCAACTGCTGGCCGAGCGCGGCTCGAACCTTGCGCAGCCGCATACGGTGAACGACTGGCTGTCGGTCTATGCCATGGCGGTGAACGAGGAGAATGCCGCGGGCGGCCGCGTCGTGACCTCGCCCACCAACGGGGCGGCGGGGGTGGTGCCCGCGGTGCTGCGCTACTACCGCGACCATTGCATCGGCGCGACCGAGGACGGGCGGCGGCGGTTCCTGATGGCGGCTTCGGCCATCGGCGGGCTGATCAAGCACAACGCCAGCATATCGGGGGCCGAGGTGGGCTGTCAGGGAGAGGTGGGCAGCGCCTCGGCCATGGCGGCGGCGGGGCTGTGTGCGGCGCTTGGCGGCACGAACGAACAGGTCGAGAATGCCGCCGAGATCGCGCTGGAGCATCACCTCGGCATGACTTGCGACCCGGTGGGCGGGCTGGTGCAGGTGCCCTGCATCGAACGCAACGGGCTGGGCGCGATCAAGGCCGTCTCGGCGGCCTCGCTCGCGCTGCGCGGCGACGGCACGCATTTCATGCCGCTCGACAATTGCATCGAGGCGATGCGCCAGACCGGGATCGACATGTCGACGAAATACAAAGAGACAAGCCTCGGCGGGCTGGCGGTGAACCTGCCGGAGTGCTGAGGGGCGTTGCCAAGGGTCGTGGCGCGCGCTTACCTTTCGCGCATGTCAGTTATCAGTCACATCACGCTCGGCACCAATGACACCGACCGCGCGGGGCGGTTCTACGATGCCGTTCTCGGCACGCTCGGCTTCGCGCGTCTGCCCAAACCGCCGGGCAAGCCGCCCGCCTATGAAAAGGGCGGCGGGATGCCCACGATCTACCTTTATCCGCCCGAGGATGGTCGCCCCGCGACTTGGGGCAACGGCACGCATGTGGCCTTTGTCGCCGAGAGCCGTGACGCCGTGCATGCCTTCCACGCGGCCGCGTTGCGCGAGGGCGGCAGCTGCGCCGGGCCACCCGGCCCGCGCCCGCAGTATGGGGCGGAGTATTACGCGGCCTATGTCCGCGACCCGGATGGCAACAAGCTTCAGGCGGTGTGTTACGGGGCCGAGTGAGGGGCCGTGACCGCGTCGAGGAACGCGGCAAGTTCGGCGCCGTCGCCCAGTGACATGACGGCGCGTTCCAGCTCGCCCGCGCGTGCTGCGCCCAGAACGGGCGGGGCGTAGCGGTGGAACTTCGCGGTGATCTCGGCGGGCTCGACCGGGGCCTCGGGGTCGCCGCGCGCCTCGGTCTCGGCGGAGGTCAGCGCGCGCCCGTCGCTCAGGTGCAGCGTCACCCGCGCGATGCGCCGGGCCGGGAAGGCGGCGTTGAAGCCTGCGTCCTCGGTGATGACCATGGTTTCGGCCAGCCGCCGGATGTCGGGATCGGCGAAGCTCTCCTCCATGATATCCTCGGGGTCGCAGGTGCCGCGCACCATGGCGACGGCGCCGGGATAGGCGGTGGAATACTGCGCCTCCTCCGTGGTGCGGGGGCGGGTGGTGGCGAGGCGGCGGCTTTCGTGGAAGGTGGCGACCTCGATCCGGGCGACATCCGCGGCCCTCAGCCCATGCGCCGCGCGCAGGTCGAGGACCGCCTGCATCGCGGGCTGCGCCCAGCGGCAGACCGGGTAGGCTTTGAAATACTGTTCATGAATGCGCCAGCGCCTGCCGAGGTCGGACCAGAGGTCGGCCACCTCGGCCCCCGTGACGGTCACGGCGGGCCCGCCGGTGAAGCCGTCGCGCGCGAGACAGGCGGCAGAGACGCCCGCCATCGCGCCCCAGCCCGAGCCGTCCTTGACCATGGTCGGATGGTCGATGCAGCGCATCATCTGGCTGCGGGGGCCGTGGTATTCGGCGATGCCCATCGCCTCGTGCAGCTCTGCGGGGGAAAGCCCCATCACCCGCGCGCCCAAGGCGGCGCAAGCGACCGCGACCCATGCGCCCGAGGTGTGATAGTCGCAGGCGGTGCGGTGCAGCGCGATGCCCGCGCGGGTGCCGATCTCGTAGCCGATGACAAGCGCGGTGAGAAAGGCGCGGTCATCCAGCGCGCCCTCGGCCTCGGAGAACGCGAGCAGCGCGGGGAAGACCCCGCAGCCGACATGCCCCTTGGTCAGCTTGTGCCCGTCATGCCCGTCGACCGCGTCGATCGTCATGCCACCGGCCAGCGCAGCCCCCGCGGGGCTGACGGGGCGGCCGTCCATCAGCATCCGGGCGGATGCGGTGCCCGCGCCGAACTGCGCCGCCGCATGGTCGCGGATGAGGCGGGACAGCTTGGTCCGAGACCCCGCGGCGGCCACGCCGCAGAGGTCCAGAAGCCAGAGCCGCGCCGCATGGCGCGCGGCCTCGGGGACGTCGGGCCAGGTGGTGGCGAGGATGAAATCGTCGATCTGCCGCGCCATGTGGCCCTCCCCGTATCACGGGGGCAGCCAAGCACGCGCGCGCGCAGCGCACTTGTCCGTTCCCGACATGGCACCCGCGGCGCGTCAGCCCGCGCGGATCGTGTCGCCCGGCAGGAAGACGGGGGCGAGCGTCACCACCTCGTCGGTCAGCGCATTGGCCGCGATCAGCTCGGCGGCGCCGCGCCCGATCTCGTGGCGCTGGCTGTCCATCGTGGCGATGCGCATCGGCAGGCCGTCCAGCACCTCGAAGGAGTTGAAGCCGGCCAGACCGATCTGGCCCGGAATATCCATCCCCTTCTCGAGGCAATAGAGAAG
>JAOARA010000340.1 GCA_025211115.1 Roseicyclus sp.
CCTTGGCGCCAAGACCCGCGCCGCCGTGCAAAAAGAGCAAAAGCGCCTTGGCCTGCCCGCCGACGCATGGCCCACCCCGACCTTGCTGAACAAGCTGTGACGCCCACATTCTTTACGAAACCTTGAGGATTATGGTATCCTTTGGGGAGCGATAGTTCCTTCAGTTTCATTACCGAAGAAACGACCCGGCAGAGCTGCTACTCTGCCGGGTCACTCTTTTTCAGCCCCTTACAGGCCTGGAAGAAGACGGAACCTCTTCACACCACGCGTGGTGCGCGACATTCAGAAATTACGTTTCAAAGTGTTGGAAAATCGTTAGCACCTATGGCCGGACCGGGAACCGCTGGCCATCCTCGGTCAGCACCACCAGACGCCCTGCGTTTTCAACGATCATGTCGCAGCGCGTGACCTCGGTGACATAGTCCACACAGACCACGCTGCCCTCGCTCACCCGCCACTTTCCATGCCACGTGCCGCCACCGCCATAGGTGTAGGTATAGAACCCGTCCGCGAGATACACCGACTGCCCGCCGTCATAGAACACCAGTTCCTCACCCGACAGCCGCGCCTGCAAGTCCGCCTGCGCAAACAGCATATCCCCGTCGCGTGTCTTCCACTCCTGCGCCTGCGCGGCTCCGGCGGCCAGAATCGCGGCCGATATCCATTTCCACATGATCGCCTCCCCTTCCACGGCAGCTTGCCACGGAAACAGCCCAGGGCCCTGTCACGTTCGGGTGATCGGAATAGGTCAGGCGACCAGCGTTTCCGCCGCTTTCAGGTCAACCGAGACAAGCTGGGAAACCCCCTGCTCGGCCATGGTCACGCCAAACAGGCGATCCATGCGGGCCATCGTCACCGCGTGGTGGGTGATGATCAGGAACCGCGTATTGGTGCGGCGGCACATCTCGTCCAAAAGGTCACAGAACCGCGTCACGTTGGCATCGTCCAGCGGCGCGTCGACCTCGTCCAGCACACAGATCGGCGCCGGATTGGCAAGGAACACCGCAAAGATCAGCGCCATCGCCGTCAGCGTCTGCTCGCCCCCCGACAACAGCGAAAGCGTCGAAAGCTTCTTGCCCGGCGGCTGGCACATGATCTCAAGCCCCGCCTCAAGCGGATCATCGCTTTCGACCAGAACAAGGTTCGCCTCGCCACCGCCAAACAGATGTTTGAACAACATCGAGAAGTTCGAGTTCACCTGTTCAAACGCCGTCAACAGACGTTCCCGCCCCTCGCGGTTCAGGCTGGCAATCCCGCTGCGCAGCGCCTTGATCGCCTCTTCCAGGTCCGACTTCTCGTTGGTCAGCGTGTCGAACTCTTCCTGGACTTCCTTGGCGTCTTCCTCGGCCCGAAGGTTCACGGCCCCAAGCGAATCCCGCTGCCGCTTCAACCGGTTCACATCCGCCTCGATGGCATGGGAATCCGGCATCGAATCCGGCGTGACATCAAGGCTCTCCAGCAAAGCAGCCGGAGACACCTGCTGCTCTTCATAGATACGTTCGGCGGCATAGGACACCGTCTCGCGCGCGGCATCCGCCCGCGCTTCCGAACGCGCCCGCGCCTCGCGCGCCTCGCTCGCGGCGCGCTCTGCATCCCGCTCGGCATGTTCCGCCTCGCGCAGGGCGCTTTCGGCCTCGGCCAGCACATCGGCCGCCGCGCGGCGGCGCTCCTCTGCCTCGTCAATGGCATCGCTCAGCTCTTCACGCTTGGCCGCGATTTCCTCAGGTGCGCTCTTGGCGTCGATCAGCTCGTCTTCCGATTCCGCCTTGCGCTCGGCCAACTCGCCAATCCGCTTCTCGGCGGTCTCGAGACGGTGACGCCAGCCGCTGATTTCCTTGGTGATCTGCTGGCTGCGGCGCAACCGGTTTTCGCCTTCCCGGCGCAACTCGTCCTGCCCCGACCGACGCGACATCATGGTGATCCGCGCCGCTTCCACCGTCATCTTGACGTCTTCCACCTCGGCGCGCGCCGCATCCAGATCACCAAGATCGGCAAGCGCGCCTTCGGCCTCGGCCAGCTGCGCCCGCGCCGCCATCGCCTCTTCCTCGTGACGCGCCACGGCAAGCCCAAGGCTCTCCAGCTTGCCCTCGGCAAGGTTGCGGTCCGCCTCGGCACGGCTCAGCGCCCGGTTGGCATCGGCCACGGCCCGATCCGCATCCCGGCGGGCAATCCGCGCCGCCTTGTCCATTTCGGTCAACTCGCGCAGACGGGTCTGCAACATTTCATGCGCCTGCACCGCACCGTCGGTGCGCGCAGTGGCTTGCGCCATCTGCTGCTTCAACTCTTCAAGACGGTTCAACTGCTGCAGCCGCAGCGCCGCCGCGCTTGGCGCGTCTTCGGCCCAGGCCCGGTACCCGTCCCAGCGCCACAGGTCGCCCTCAAGCGACACCAGCCGCTGGCCGGGTTTCAGCAAGGCCTGCAACCGCACCGCATCCTCGGTGGTGGCAAGACCGATCTGGCTCATCCGACGCTCAAGCACCTCCGGCACCGACACATGCGACGACAACGCCGTCACCCCGTCGGGCAGAGCCTGATCCGCATCGTAAGGCGGCAACACATGCCAGCCAGACGGCCCATCCTCATCCACTTCCGGCGCGCGCAGATCATCGGCCAGCGCCGCACCCAGCGCCTTTTCAAACCCCTGCTGCACCTGAAGACGATCAAGGATCTGGCCACCTTCCGCCGTGTCACGCTCAACCAGCTTGGCCAACGCCGTCACCTCGGCCCGCAGCGCGTTCAACTCGCCCTCGGCTTCCGAGCGTTCGGCCCGCGCATCCGCCTCGCGCGATTGCGTCTCGGCGCGGTCTTCCTCGGCCTGCGCCAGCGCCTCTTCCGCCGCCTGCGCCGCGTCAACCGCCGCCTCTTCCGCGGCCTGCGCCAGTTCGTATTCCTCGCTCGCACGCACCAGCGCCGCCTTGGACTGATCCACAGCCTCGCGCGCCTTCACGGCTTCGGCCTCGCTCTTGGCCTGCGTCTTGCGCGAATCCTCGACAAGGCGATGCGCCGACTGGTGCCG
>JAOARA010000341.1 GCA_025211115.1 Roseicyclus sp.
GCGCGCGGGCGATGCCGATGATATGGGCGCTGCCCTCGGCCCGGATCGTGTCGAAGGGGGTGTCGGGTGCGGGCGGGGCGGCCATGTTCTGCGCGGCGGTGGTGATCCGCCCGGCATGACCGGATGCCGTGGCGGCGCGCCTCGGGCGTGCCCGGCCCCCAGAGGTCGAGGCCCGCGCAGACCGCGTTGACATCGGCCATGCAGGCCCCATGGCCGTGCATGTCGCGCGACAGGAGGGCGACCTGCGTGGCCTCGGCGTCGGTGAAGCCCTGCCGCGCGAGCCAGTCGCGCAGGCTGCCGCAGCCCAGAAGCCCGGCGACACGGTTGCGGGCGCGGGTCTTGGCGGCGATCTCGGCCTCGAGCGTGTCGAGGCGCGCGGCACGCAGGCCGGTGTCGCGTTGCCCGTCGAGGCAGGCGCGGCAGTCGGCCTCGGAACAGACGCGGTGGCCATTGGCCTGCCGCCGCCCGCGCAAAAGGCCGATGCGTTCGTCATGGAGCAGCGTGGCGCACGACAGGCCGACGGCCCGCGCGCGGTCGGAGATGAGGAAGGCGGGCGTGTCGGGTGCGGTCATGGGCCCCGTCGTAAGCTGTGAAGCGGGTGACGGGTCAAGCCCTATCCTTTGCACCCGGTCCGCCCCGTTCTTCCCATTGCCTAATCGCGCGCCGCGCTGCACACTCGCGCAACCCAAGGCGAGGGAGGGAAAGCCATGGGCGGGCGTATCTTGTTGATCGAGGACGAGGGAAACATTCTCGAGGCGATCACCTTCATCCTCAGCCGGGCCGGCTGGGAGGTGCAGGGCCATGGGAATGGCGCGACCGCGCTGGAAGCGGTGGGCCGGGTTTCCCCCGACGTGCTGGTGCTGGACGTGATGTTGCCGGGTCGCTCGGGGCTGGAAATCCTGCGCGACCTGCGGGCCGCCCCCGCGACCGCAGGTCTGCCGGTGCTGATGCTGACCGCCAAGGGGCAGGCCAAGGACCGCGAGACGGCGATGGAGCTGGGCGCGAATGCCTACCTGACCAAGCCCTTCTCGAATGCCGAGCTGGTCGCCACCGTCTCGCGGCTGGCCGAGGCGCCGGCCGGAACCGACGGCGTCTGAGGCGGGGCCGATGGCGCGGCGGCTGTTTCTCGAGCGGCGGACCTACCGGCAGAACCGGTTGCAGGATGCCGCCCGGCTGTTGCCGGTGCTGGCGCTGGTGCTGTTCTTCGCGCCGATCTTCATCCGCGGCGAGGCCGAGCCGGGCGGCCCGCAGCTTGCCACCTGGCTGGTCTATTACTTCGCCGTCTGGCTGGGGATGATCGCCTTGACCGCCTTCGTCTCGCGCTCGCTGGTCCGCGGCGGCGAGATCGCCCCGGAGCCCGACCGGGAGGAGGGCTGATGCTCAGCTTCGACGGGCTGGTCGCGGTCTGCGTGGTCTACGTGGCGCTTTTGTTCGGCATCGCCTTCCTGGCCGAGAAGCGCGCGACCGAGGGCAAGGCGGGTTGGCTCAACTCGCCGATCACCTACACGCTAAGCCTGTCGATCTACACCACGGCCTGGACGTTCTACGGCGCGGTCGGGTCGGCGGTCAGGACCGGGCTGGAGTTCCTGACCATCTACCTCGGGCCGACGCTGGTCTTCATCGGCTGGTTCTGGCTGCTCAGAAAGATGGTCAGGATCGGGCGGGCGCAGCGGATCACCTCGATCGCCGACATGATCTCGAGCCGCTACGGCAAGTCGGGCGGGCTGGCGGCGCTGGTGACGGTTCTCGCGGTGCTGGGGGCGACGCCCTATATCGCGCTGCAGTTGCAGTCGGTCACGCTGTCCTTCTCGGCCTTCGCGCGGCCCGGCGCCTTCGGCACGCCGGACGCGGACCAGACGGCGGTCTGGGTGGCGGCGGGGCTGGCGCTGTTCACCATCGTCTTCGGCACCCGCTCGCTCGACCTCAACGAGCGGCATCCGGGCCTCGTGTCGGCCATCGCGGTCGAGGCGGTGGTCAAGCTCTTCGCGTTGCTGGCGGTGGGGGTCTTCGTGGTCTGGGGCGTGGCCGACGGCCCCGCCGACATGCTGGCCCGGATCGAGGCCAGCCCGGTGTCGCAGGCGCCGTGGAACGGGGCGCGCTGGCTGGGGGTGACGGCGCTGGCGGCGGCCGCGATCCTGTGCCTGCCGCGCATGTTCCAGGTGCTGGTGGTCGAGAACTCGGACGAGCGCCACCTGGCGACGGCGGGCTGGGCCTTTCCGCTCTACCTGCTGCTCATCAGCCTGTTCGTGGTGCCCATCGCGGTGGCGGGGCTGAGCCTGCCGCAGGCGGGGGCGAACCCCGATCTTTTCGTGCTGACCGTGCCGCTGGCGCTGGGGCAGGACGGGCTGGCGCTTTTGGTGTTCCTCGGCGGGTTCTCGGCGGCGACCTCGATGGTGATCGTGGCGTCGCTGGCGCTGTCGACGATGCTGTCGAACCACATCATCATGCCGATCTGGCTGCAGATCACGCGCCATGACGACCCGATGTCGGGCGACATGCGGCGCGCGGCGCTGATGGCGCGGCGGCTGTCGATCCTGGGGGTCATGTTCCTCGGCTACGGCTATTACCGGCTGTCGGGGGGCGCGGATGCGCTGGCCGATATCGGGCTGATCGCCTTTCTGGGCGTGGCGCAGATCCTGCCGGCGCTTCTGGGCGGCATCCTGTGGCGCGGGGCCACGCGGGTGGGGGCGGGGCTTGGCATCGGGGCGGGGTTCGCCATCTGGGCCTGGCTGTTGCTGCTGCCCAACTTGGCCGAGACCGGCGGGTTGATCCCCGCGGTGCTCGAGGCGGGGCCGCTTGGCCTTGGCTGGCTCAGCCCGGCGACGCCCTTGGGGCTGCAGGCGACCGATCCGCTGCTGACGGCGATGGTGCTGTCGCTGGGGGTCAACACCTTCCTCTTCATCTTTGGTTCGCTGGTGTCCTTTCCCAGCCCGCTGGAGCGGCTGCAGGGCGCGCAATTCGTCAATGTCTACGACCACTCCCGGCCGCTCTACGGCTGGCAGGGCGCGGCGGGGGCCGCCGATGACCTGTTGATCATGGCGCAGCGCATCCTGGGGGCGGCGCGCGCCGGGCGGCTCTTTCAGCAGGCCGCCGAGGCGCAGGGGCGCACGGGCGACCTGCCCGAGCCGACGCCGGATTTCCTGGAACGGCTGGAGCGCGAGCTGTCCGGCTCGGTCGGGGCCGCGACCGCGCATGCGAGGGTGGCGCAGATCATCGGCGGCGCGAGCGTCTCGGTGCGCGACCTGCTGGCGGTGGCCGACGAGACGGCGCAGATCATGGAGTATTCCAGCCAGCTGGAGGCGAAATCGACCGAGCTGGCGCAGACCGCCGCCCGCCTGCGCGAGGCGAACACCAAGCTGACCGAGCTGTCGCGGCAGAAGGATGCGTTCCTGAGCCAGATCAGCCACGAGCTGCGCACGCCGATGACCTCGATCCGGGCGTTTTCCGAGATCCTGATGCAATCCGACCCGCTGGACGACACCGCGCGCGCGCGGTTCTCGCGGATCATCCATGACGAAAGCCGCCGCCTGACGCGGCTGCTGGATGACCTGCTGGACCTGTCGGTGCTGGAGAACGGGCGCGTCACGCTGAACGAGGCCGAGGCGCGGCTGGGCGACGTGCTGGATCGCGCGATCCACGCCGCGGGCGCGCAGGCGGGCGACGGGCGGCTCACCCTCGAGCGCGACCCCGAGGCCGAGGACGTGCGGCTGGTGACCGATGCCGACCGGCTGGCGCAGGTCTTCATCAACCTGATTTCCAACGCGCAGAAATATTGCGACGCCGAGGCGCCGCGCCTGAGCATCCGGGTGCGGCAGTTGCCGGGCCGGGTGGAGGTGGATTTCACCGACAACGGTAGCGGCATCCCGCCGCGCCAACAGGCGCTGATCTTCGAGAAATTCGCCCGCGCCGACAGTGCGACCGGCGCGCCGGGGGCGGGGCTGGGCCTTGCCATCAGCCGCGAGATCATGGCGCGGCTGGGCGGCGGGCTGGTGCATGTCCCCTCGGAGAAGGGGGCGCGGTTCCGGGTGCGGCTGCCGGGGCGCGCCTTGCGCGCGGCTTGAGGGTTTCTTAACGATTCGCAGCGAGGCTGCGGGGTGAGTTGTTCCCCCGTCCGACGCCGAGGCGCGCCTTGCCCATGCCTGTTTCCTCGTCCGATCCCGTTCTGCGCCGCAAGATCGCCGCCCATGCGCGCCCCGCGCCGGAGCCGCCCGATGGAGCGGCCGAGGCCGCGACCGGCTTCACCCGCGCCCTGCGCCATGCCGCGGCCCCGTTCGAGGGGCTGGGGCTGGAGGCCGGGGCGGCGCTGGCCCGCCGCGAAGCGGGGCTGAGTGCCGCGCTTGCCGCCTTGCCCGAGGCGGGGCTGCTCGCCGTGCTCGAGGCGGAGGGTGGCGCGCGCGGGCTGGTCGCGCTGTCGCCGGGCATGATCGACGCGCTGGTCGAGGTGCAGACCACCGGCCGCGTGGACGCGGGCGAGCTGCCCCCGCGCGAGGTCACCCGCATCGACGAGGCGCTGGTGCGCGAGTTCCTCGATTTCACCCTCGCCGCCTTCGCGCAGGAGACCGCGGAGCTGCCGGGGCGCGACTGGCCCGCGCGGCTGGTCTATGGCAGCCGCGTCCGCGACCGCGGACAGGTGTCGCTGCTGCTGCCCGAGGGGGGGTATCTCGTGCTCGTGTCCGATCTGGGCTTCGAGGGGGTGGCGCGCCGGGCCTCGGTCGTGCTGCTGCTGCC
>JAOARA010000342.1 GCA_025211115.1 Roseicyclus sp.
CCTTGCGCCTGCCGTCCCGCGCAGGCTCCCCGGCCTCAGGCCGTCGCCGCCTCGCGCAGCAGCACGGGCCGCCCCGCGGCCCCGCGCGCAACCGCCCAGTCGCCCGGCGGCGCGTCCCGCGCCCTCAGCCGCGCCAATCGCCATCCCGTCGCCTCGGGCCCATGCGCAGGCTCCAGCCGCCAGCGGCTCTCCACCCCCGCCGCCCCGCCGTCGCCGGGCGTCCGCAGCAGCCCCAGCCCCGCGCCGCCGCCCGCCTCCACCCCCGCCTCGGCCGCCAGGTGCAGGCGCCGCACCTCGGTCAGGCCCGGCGGCTCGGGCAGCTCGCAGATGACCAGCGGCAGGGCACCGGCGCGCAGCGCCTCCTCCGTCGCCCAGAGCAGATCGGCGGGCCGCTCGGGGGTGACGAAGACCAGGCGGCCGGGGTCGATCTCGGCCCGCATCCCCGCCATGTGCGGCCGGTCGGGATGCCAGGCGGGCCGGATCCACAGCACCGGCCCCTCGGCCTCCGCCGCCAGCCACAAGGCCAGCCGCCGCCGCGCCGCGCCGCAGATCTCATGCGCCCGCGCGCCCGCCAGCCGGAACCGCCCCAGAAGCGGCAGGCCGGGACGGTCGTGGCGGTGCGACTGGCGCGTGAGCTTGGTCAGGTCCATGACGTCAAGTATAGATGTTCACCAAATGTTCTCAAGAGCCGCGGCGCGCGCGCCTTGCATCTCCCGCCCCGGTCCCTAGTCTCCGCGCGGACACGGAACAGGGGACAGGACATGCGCCAGATACCGCTCGGCTCGACCGACACGATGATCACCGACTACTGCCTCGGCACGATGACCTGGGGCAGCCAGACGCCCGAGGATGACGCCCATCGCCAGATGGACATGGCGCTGGACGCGGGCATCACCATCGTCGACACCGCCGAGATGTACCCGGTGAACCCCGTCACCCCCGAGACGGTGGGCGACACCGAAACGATCCTCGGCCGCTGGAACGCCGCCAACAAGGGCCGCCGCGGTGATTACGTGCTGGCGACCAAGATCAGCGGCAAGAACGCGGGCTTCGTCCGGCCTGGGCAGGACATCACCGCCGAGACCTTTACCGCGGCGCTCGACGCCTCGCTCGCGCGGCTGCAGACCGATGTCATCGACATCTACCAGCTGCACTGGCCCAACCGCGGCTCCTACCATTTCCGGCAGAACTGGCGTTACGACCCCTCGCAGCAGGACCGCGCGGCCACCCGCGCCAACATGCTCGAGGTGCTGCAGGCCGCCCAGGCCGCCGTCGATGCGGGCAAGATCCGCCATTTCGCGCTCTCGAACGAAAGCGCCTGGGGCACGGCGCAATGGCTGCAGATCGCCGAGGCCGAGGGCCTGCCGCGGGTGCAGTCGATCCAGAACGAATATTCGCTGCTCTGCCGCCTCTACGACACCGACCTGGGCGAGTTGGCGGTGAACGAACAGGTGACGCTGCTGGCCTATTCGCCCCTCGCGGCGGGGCTTCTGACCGGCAAGTACCAGGGCGGCGCGGTGCCCGCGGGCAGCCGCATGGACCGCAACGGCAATCTGGGCGGGCGCAAGACCGACCGCGTCTTCCCCGCCGTCGACGCCTATCTCGACCTTGCGACCCGCCACGGGCTCGACCCGGTCCACATGGCGCTGGCCTTCACCGTGCAGCGGCCCTTCCCGGTCTCTACGATCTTCGGCGCGACCACCGCCAACCAGCTCGCGCATATCCTTGGGGGCCTCGAGACGCGGCTCTCCGACGAGGTGCTGGAGCAGATCGACGAGATCCACAAGGCGCATCCGATGCCCTATTGAAGGCCTGTGGATAAATCTGGGGGTTAATCGGTAATTCGTAACAAACGGGGCTTTGGGGCCATACTTGCGGCCCCTGAAGTTGAATATTGAACAGCCCAAAATCCGGCAGCCTGAGCGATGACCCACCATTTTCCGGGTGACAGGCGGCCCGCACCACGCAACGGTTCGCTGGGAAACCGGATCGGAGGACCACCCCATGCCCGTCGTGCTCTGCTACGGCGACAGCAATACCCACGGCACCCTGCCGCTGACGCGGCTGGGGCAATTCGACCGCCATCCCCCCGGCGACCGCTGGCCCGACGCCATGGCCGATGCCCTCGGCCCCGGTGTCACCGTCATCGCCGAGGGCCTGCCCGGCCGGACCACCGTCCATGACGACCCGGTCGAGGGCGGCTGCCGCAACGGCATCGCCGTGCTGCCCGCGATCCTGCACAGCCACCGGCCCATCGACCTGATGGTGGTGATGCTGGGCACCAATGACCTCAAGCCCCGCTTTTCGGTCACGGGTTTCGAGATCGCCCGCTCGGTCGAACGCCTCTGCACGCTCGCCCGCGCCGAGGGCGTGGTCACCGACCTCGTGATCGTGGCCCCGGTCCCGGTGCGCGAGGCAGGCATCCTCGCCGAGACCTTCGCCGGGGCCGAGGCGCGGCAGCTGGACCTCGCCCGGCACCTGCGGGAGGCCGCCCACCGCCTCGGCGCGGGCTTCGTCGAGGCAGGCCGCCATCTCGAGGTCTCCCCCATCGACGGCGTCCATTGGACCGCCGAGGCCCACCGCCACTTCGGCACCGTCATGGCGGATGCCGTCGCCGCGCGCCTTCCGAAGAAGACCGCCTGACCCGCGCCACCCCTTCATCTTTCCAAAAATACGCATCCGGACCTCGGCACCCGCGCCCCCCGCCCACGCGCTCACGCGACGCCGACACCGCGCCCCCGAATTTTCGTACGAAAATTCGCATCCGCGCCGCGCCAGCGGCGCGCGGGTCGACCGCGCAGCGGGCGAAACCCGTCACTGCACAAGCGCCCTCAGCCGGTCGAGATAACCCGGCACCTCCCGCGCCGAGACGCTCGCCTCGCGCACCAGCCAGTCGAAATGCCGCGTCACCGTCCGCACCCTGTCGCGGTCCCGAAAGGCGATGTAGTGCCGCCCCATGTAGATCACCGCCATCTTCGGCCCGAACACCGTGACGGGCGAGGAATAGACCCGCCGCGCATCGAACAGAAAGATGCGCAGGGACGGGTAGAACTGGTCGTAAAGCTCGGCCAGCCAGTCCAGTTGCGCGCGCCGCACGGGCGCCTCCAGCCCCGCGTAATACCCTTCCCCGCGGGCGAAGCTCTCCATCTCGTGGATCGCCATCGCCATCTCGTAATCGCTTTCGGTCAGCCGCATCCAGTCCAGCCGCTCGGCCGCCGCGTCGATCGCCGCATCGGGGCGGCGGTGGGTGACGGGCGCGTATTCCCAGCGCAGAACCGCGTCGGTCTTCAGCATGTCGGGCAGGGTCGCGGGCACATGGCGCACCTTGTAGCCCTCGGCCTCCCGGTGCCAGGCGAAGATCTGGTCGTCGAGCCCGGTGGCCCGCCCCGTCTCGGAAATGGAAAAGGACGAGGCCAAAAGCGCCCCCGCCTGCTCCGGCCGGTCGGTCAGCCCCAAAAGCCAATCCGCCGAGACATCGAGCGCCTGCGCGCAGGCCGCCACCACATGCCCACCCGGCATCCGCGTCTCGCCCTCGGCCAGCATCTGCGTCACGCTCGAGCGATCCACCCCGATGGCGCGCGCCAACGCCGCGCGGCTGCGGCCCGAGGCCGTCAAGGCCCCCGCCAGCCGCTCGCGGAACGTGGCAGAAACCCGCCGCTTGTCGGAGATATCCAGCATCGTTGAGATTCCGGAACACTGTTGAGTTCCCGTGTAGAAAACCCCGACTGCGCAGCCCGCGCAAGATCACATATTCGTGACATCGGGTGCCGCTCTGGCGCCCGTTCACGAAAACCTGGAGGGTTCCATGCGGGTCGAATGGCCGACGCTTCTTCTGATCTGTGCCACCTATGCCGCCCTCGCCGCCTGCCTGTTCTGGCTGCCGGGCGTCAGCCTGGCGCTGGCCGTGCTCGCCCTCATTCCGGTCGTCGCGCTGCACTCCTCGCTCCAGCACGAGGTCACCCACGGCCATCCCTTCGCCGAGCGTCGCGTGGGCGAGATCCTCGTCTTTCCCTCGCTCAACCTCGTCATCCCCTACCTGCGGTTCCGCGACACGCATCTCGCCCATCACATGGATGCGACGCTGACCGACCCCTATGACGACCCGGAGTCGAACTACCTCGACCCGGAGGTCTGGGCGCGGCTGCCGCGCGCGCTGCAACGGCTGCTGACCGCGAACAACACGCTTCTGGGCCGGATGCTCCTCGGCCCCGTCATCGGGCAGGTCACCTTCATGGCCTCCGATTGGCGCAGCATTCGCAAGGGCGACCGCGCCGCCCTTCTCGGCTGGCTCACGCACCTGCCCGTCGCCGCCGCCCTCGTCGCTCTGGTCATCGCCTCCGAGATGCCGCTCTGGGCCTATCTGCTGGGCTGTTACGGCGGGCTCGCCGTGCTCAAGATCCGCACCTTCCTCGAACACCAGGCCCATGAGCGTGCCCGCGGCCGCACGGTGATCATCGAGGATCGCGGCCCGCTGGCCTTTCTCTTCCTCAACAACAACCTGCATGTCGTCCACCACATGCACCCCAAGCTGCCATGGTACCGCCTGCCGCGGATCTATTTCCCCAACCGCGAGAAATACGTCACCCGCAACGCGGGCTACCGCTACGACAGCTACGCCCAGGGCTTCCGCCGCCACCTGCTCCGCGCGAAAGACCCGGTGCCGCATCCGCTCTACCCCAAGAACTAGCTTGAAGGCCCCGCGCGCCGGGCGCATGAGAGGGCCATGCC
>JAOARA010000040.1 GCA_025211115.1 Roseicyclus sp.
CTGCTGGAGCGGAAACTGGCCGCCGCGGGCATGACGGGCAGACCGCCCGAGGGGTAGACACCGCGGCATCCCGCCACGGTATACAATCGCATACCAAGCTTTCCCGAAGCGCCCGGATCGGCTAGACGTCCCCCGACGCAACCGCCCTGACCGGAGCCTTTCCCATGTCCAAGATCAAGGTCGAGAACCCCATCGTCGAGATGGATGGCGACGAGATGACCCGCATCATGTGGGATTTCATCAAGCAAAAGCTCATCCTGCCCTATCTCGACATTGACCTGCTCTACTACGACCTCGGGATCGAGGAACGCGACCGCACCGAGGACCAGGTCACCATCGACGCCGCCGAAAAGACCAAGGAGGTCGGCGTCGCCGTCAAATGCGCGACGATCACCCCCGACGAGGCCCGCGTCGAGGAGTTCGGCCTGAAGAAGATGTGGCGCAGCCCCAATGGCACGATCCGCAACATCCTGGGCGGCGTGGTGTTCCGCGCGCCGATCATCTGCCGCAACGTGCCGCGCCTCGTGCCCGGCTGGACGAAGCCCATCGTCATCGGCCGCCACGCCTTTGGCGACCAGTATCGCGCGACGGACATGAAATTCCCCGGCCCCGGCAAGCTGAGCATGAAATTCGTGGGCGAGGACGGCACCGTCATCGAGCGCGAGGTCTATGACGCCCCGGCCTCGGGCGTCTTCATGGGGATGTACAATCTCGACGAGAGCATCCGCGATTTTGCCCGCGCCTCGATGAATTACGCGCTGGGGCTGAACTGGCCGCTTTACCTGTCGACCAAGAACACGATCCTCAAGCAATACGACGGCCAGTTCCTGCAGATCTTCGCCGAGGTCTATGAGACCGAATTCGCCGACCGCTTCAAGGAGGCCGGCATCTGGTATGAACACCGGCTGATCGACGACATGGTCGCCTGCGCGATGAAGTGGAACGGCGGGTTCGTCTGGGCCTGCAAGAACTACGACGGCGACGTGCAGTCGGATACGGTCGCGCAGGGCTTCGGCTCGCTCGGGCTGATGACCAGCCAGCTGATGACGCCCGACGGCAAGATCGTCGAGGCCGAGGCGGCCCATGGCACCGTCACCCGCCACTACCGCCAGCACCAGAAGGGCGAGGCGACTTCGACCAATTCGGTCGCCTCGATCTACGCCTGGACCGGCGGGCTCAAGCATCGCGCCAAGCTCGACGGGAACGAGGCGCTCAAGCATTTCGCCGAAACGCTGGAACGCGTGGTGGTCGAGACCGTCGAGGCGGGCTTCATGACCAAGGATCTCGCGCTTCTGGTCGGCCCGGATCAGAAATGGCTGACGACGATGGGCTTTCTCGACAAGATCGACGAACGGCTGGCCCGCGCCCTTGCGGGCTAGACCCCGCCCCAGCCCCGCATCCGCCCAGCCCCCGCAGCCCCCCGGCCGCGGGGGTTTTCGCATCTGCGACAAGTTCACAGCAGGGGTAAACCGGCGGGCAACCGGGCCGTTCAGACAATCGGGTGACGCGCGAAACGAAACCCGAATGAAAGTCTAGACACCAGATGGCACTCCCCTCACCGAGCAAGCTCGCCTCGCTCATCACCTCCGACGAAAACCTTGCGGGGGCCTCCCTCGCGACCCGCATCCTCCTTGGCCGCCTGCGGATCGAGGTGCGCAACAACCCCGCGCAGCTTGATGCCAAGGTCGCGGAACTTCTCGATTTCGCCCGGCGCAATGACTACGCCGCCGCCGATCTCGCCCATATCTGATCCGGGGACATTCCCATGAAAAACGAACTCCTGTCTCTCGAAGACGCATCCCGCCGCATCGAAAGCGGTGCGGTCATGACCATCGCGGGCGATGCGGCCCTTCTGGCGCAGCTGCCCCGCGGCAGCTGGATCGGCGGCACCTCGGTCTATTTCGTGACCGAGACCGGTGGCGCGATGATCCGCGACCGGCTCTATTGCACCACCTTCGACGAGGCGACGCGCGCCGATATCCGCGTGCTCGACGCCGACGCGCTGCCGCGGCTGTCCGACGGGCACCAGCCGGGCGGCTTCTCCTTCATCCTGATCCCCGCCTTCGGCGAAACCCACGCGCGCTTCGCCATCGAGGGCCAGACCTATCCCGGTGTCTTCGACCAGCCGCTTGTCGGATGGATCGCGGGCGTGCATCTCGACGAGATCGGCCAGAGCGCGCCGATGGTCTTTGACGGCACCACCGGCACGGCCCATGAGGATGCTGCCGTGGTCATGCATCTTGCGCTGGCCGCGGGCGCGGTGCCCTCGGTCGATATCGTCAACATCTTCAGCCAACCCGGCGCCGACGCCCCCGCGCTGCGCTTCACGACAAGCGGCTTCGGGGCCTCGACCGCGCTGATCGACGGCGTCGAAACCGCGCTGGCCCCCTACCTGCGCGAGCAGGGCATCGACACGCGCCTGCCGCTGATCGCCAATTACGGCGGCGCGCTGATCAATGTGTCGATCCGCGACGTGGACGCGGAGACCGGTGCCGTCGCCTTCTACGCGCCGGTGATGGAGGGGGTGGAGTATCGCTTCGCCCGGCCGCTGGGCGATTACGCGGGCGCCTTTGCCGATCGCTCGGGCGCGGGCGGCACGGGGCAGTATTCGTGCAACTGCATCCTGAACTACGTCCATGGCGAGCTGGAGGGCAAACCGACAGGCGGGTTCACCGGCCCCGTCACCTTTGGCGAGATCGCCTACATGCTGTTGAACCAGACGCTCGTGCGGCTGGATCTCGACGCAGCCTGAGACGAGGGCGGCGGGGGCTTCGGCCCCTGCCGATCCGCCCTCAGTCCAGCGCCTCGACCAGCACCAGGTCACGCTCCGACGCGCCTTGCGCGTGGCTCAGCGCCTCCTGGTAGGTGGCGCTTTCATAGCAGGCATTGGCCGCCTCGAGGCTCGGGAAGCGCGCCACGACGTTGCGCGGATGGGCGCGCCCCTCCTTCTGGATGGCCTGGCCGCCGCGGGCGAGAAACTCGCCGCCGTGCTCGGCAATGGCCTTGGTCGCAAGGGCCGCATATTTCGCATAGGCCTCGTCATCGCTGACGGTGACATGGGCGATCCAGAACGCTCCGGGCATGGCTCAGGCTCCTTTCAGGACATCTTGCGCGGCCGCGATGGCCGCCTCGGCATTGACGGCATCCTTGCCGCCGCCTTGCGCGAAATCGGGGCGGCCGCCGCCGCCCTTGCCGCCCAGCTGCTCGACCGCCGCGCGCACCAGGTCGACCGCCGAAAGCCGGTCGGTCAGGTCATCCGTGACACCGGCGGCCACCGCCGCCTTGCCGCCGGTATCGGCGATCAGCAGCACCGCGCCCGAGCCAAGGCGCGCCTTGTGCTCGTCGATCAGCCCGGCAAGATCCTTGCCCGTCACCCCGGTCAGCGCCTGCCCGTGGAAGGCGATGCCGTTGACCTCCTGCGCCTCGGGCGCGGCCTGACCCGCACCGCCCGCCATGGCGAGCTGACGGCGCAGCTGCGCCACCTCGTTCTCCAGCTTCTTGCGCTCGTCCTTGAGGCTTTTGACACGGTCCAGCAACTCGCCCGGCGTCGCGTTCATCTCGGCGCTGAGGGCTGCGACGCGCTGGTCCTGCGCGCTGAGATAGTCAAAGGCCGCGGGCCCGGTCAGCGCCTCGATCCGGCGCACGCCCGCGCTGGAGGCACTGTCGCCAAGCGCCACGAAGACGCCGATATCGCCCGTCTGCCGCACATGCGTGCCGCCGCACAGCTCCAGCGAATAGGCCCGCCCATCCGTGCCCTTGCCCGACCCGTCGAGCGGGCCCATCGAGACCACGCGCACCTCGTCGCCGTATTTCTCACCGAAGAGCGCCTGCGCGCCAAGGGCGCGGGCGTCGTCGGGCGTCATGATCCGCGTCTCCACCGGCGCGTGCTGGCGGATGAAGTCGTTCACCTCGCGCTCGACGCGGGCCAGTTCCTCGGCCGACAGCGCCTTGGC
>JAOARA010000343.1 GCA_025211115.1 Roseicyclus sp.
AGGCCCACCCCGCGGCAGGCCCTTCACGATCCGTCAAGGTAAACGCGCGCCCCCTGCCCGCTTCTCCGTTTCGGAAATGTCCCAAGGGGGCGGCACCCGGAACGGGTGACGCGGGGGGCAGAGCCCCCCTGTCTCCGACCTCAGCCCAGCACGACCGCCTGGCCCCAGATGTAGACCGCCAGGAACAGGAACAGCCAGACCACGTCGACGAAGTGCCAGTACCAGGCCGCGGCTTCGAAACCGATGTGCTTCTCGGCGGTGAAGTGGCCCTTCAGCACCCGCAGCCAGCACACGAAGAGGAAGATCGTGCCGATCACGACATGCAGGCCGTGGAAGCCGGTGGCGAGGAAGAAGGTGGCAAAGAACTTGTCGCCCGAAAAGCTCCAGTCGTAATGCGCGATCAGTTCGTAATATTCGAACGCCTGCAGACCGGTGAACACCAGGCCCAGCACCACGCCGATGATCAGGCCGTTGGCCACGTCCTTGCGCGGGCCGCCGTGGACAAGCGCATGGTGCGACCAGGTCACGGCGCAGCCCGACAGCAGCAGGATCAGCGTGGTGATCAGCGGCAGGTGGAACGGGTCGACGGCATAGATCTCGGGCGGGATGTATTGCGACGCCTCGTAGGTGTTCATCGGGTAGAGGGCGTGCTTGAAGAAGGCCCAGAACCATGCCGCGAAGAACATCACCTCGGACATGATGAACATGATGAACCCGTAGCGCAGGCCGATGCGCACGACCGGCGTGTGATCGCCCGCGTTGCTTTCGGCGACCACGTCGGCCCACCAGCCGAACATGACGTAAAGCGTGGCGACGAAGCCCATCAGGAACAGCCAGGGCGCGCCGCCGTGCATCCAGTTGACCGCCCCGAAGAGCATCGCAAAGGCGGCGCCGGCGGCCATGAACGGCCAGATCGACGGGTTTATGATGTGGTAATCGTGGTTCTTGGCATGGGCCATGGGTGTCGTCCTCGGTCCGGTGTGTTCTCTAGTTGGCCACGGGCGCGGGCGCAGGCTCGGGCAGCGCGGCATAATCTTCGGGCATCTCCGTCACGTGGAACGTGTAGGAGAGCGTGATGGCGGGGGTTCCGCTGGCCTCGGGGTCGTCGAGGATGGCGGGATCGACGAAGAAGGTCACCGGCATCTCGACGCGCTCGCCGGGTTGCAGGACCTGCAGCTCGAAGCAGAAACAGGCGATCTTGACGAAATAGCCGCCCGTCTCGAAGGGGGCCACGTTGAAGCTCGCCGTGCCCGCGATGGCTTCGTCGGTCGGGTTGTAGGCCTCGTAGAAGGCCAGGCCCGTCTCGCCGATGCGGATGTCCATGTGCGGCTGCATCGCCCGGAACTCCCACGGCATGTCGCGGGCGCGCGACGCGTCGAAGCGGATGCGGATGGTCTGGTCGAGGATGGTGTCGCTTTCCTGCTCGGCCACCTGGGTGGTGCCGCCGAAGCCTGTGCCCCGGCAGAACCAGTCGTAGAGCGGCACCGAGGCCCAGGCGAGCCCGCCCATGAAGACCATGACCGCCATGAGGCGGGTAACGACGCGGGCGTTCGAGGTCATTGGCCGCTCTCCACCGGGGGCGTGACCGACACGCGCGGCTGGTGGTCGAAGGCCTCCATCGAGGCGCCTTCGCGGATCTTGGCGACCGTCAGGCCGAAGACGATGGCGGCAAAGCCCACAAGGCTGAGCGCCACGCCCACGTTGCGGCCCAGGCGGCGCTTGTGCAGGTCGTGGGTTTCGGTGATGGGCATCAGGCGACCCCCCAGCTGCGCAAAGCGGCGTCGGCCAGAAGCGCGCCGAAATGCAGGAAGAGATAGTAGAGAGAGAAGCGGAAGACGCGCTTTTCGGTGGCGTAGCTGTCGGCCTGCGCGGTCTCTTCGTCACGGCGCCAGATGTCCCACGCCCCCTTGAGGAAGATCGCGTTCAGCACGATCGCCGCGGCGAGATAGACCGGCCCTGCCACCGAGGTGAAGCCGAGGCCCAGCGCCACCGGCACCAGCAGCACGGTGTAGATCAGGATCTGGCGGCGCGTCTCGGCCCGGCCGTGGGTCACGGTCAGCATCGGCACCTTGGCTTCGTGGTAGTCGGATTTCATGAACAGCGCGAGCGCCCAGAAATGCGGCGGCGTCCACATGAAGATCAGGCCGAACATCAGCACGGCCTCGAGGCTGATCGAACCGGTCGCGGCGACCCAGCCGATCATCGGGGGAAAGGCCCCCGCCGCGCCGCCGATCACGATGTTCTGCGGCGTCGCACGCTTGAGCCACATCGTGTAGATCACGGCATAGAAGAAGATGGTGAAGGCCAGCAGCCCGGCGGCCAGCCAGTTCGTCGCCAGCCCCAGCATCGCCACCGAGATCGCCGAGAGCCACAGGCCCAGCGACAGCGCCTCGCCCGCCGTGACCTTGCCCGCGGGCACGGGGCGCTTGGCGGTGCGGCGCATGACGCGGTCGATGTCGGCATCATACCACATGTTCAGCGCGCCCGAGGCCCCGCCGCCCAGCGCGATGAAGAGGATCGCGGTAAACCCGATCATCGGATCGACGGTCGCGGGCGCCACCAGAAGGCCCACCAGCGCGGTGAACACGACAAGCGACATGACGCGCGGCTTGAGAAGCGCGACGTAATCGCCGAAACGGGCCTCGCCTTCGGCGGCTTGAACGCTGGTGTTGGTCGTAAGGTCGGTCATTCAGGCCTACCGTTCTTCCTAAGCCGTAGGCCGGGCTTCAGCCCGGCGATCATGGCGGCCGGGCGCAAGGCCCGGCCAAGCCGTCTCACTCGACCGAGGCCAGCTCGATCACGCGCGGGGCGCGCATGTTGCCCGCGCTTGCGAATTCCTGCGCCTCGCCGTTGATCCAGGCGTCGTATTCTTCCTGCGTCACGGCGAAGACGGTGATCGGCATGAAGGCGTGGTTCACGCCGCACAGCTCCGAGCACTGGCCGAAGTAGACGCCTTCCTGGCCTTCCTCGACCTCGAACCACAGCTCGGCAAGGCGGCCGGGAACCCCGTCCTGCTTCACGCCGAAGGCGGGAATGGTCCAGGAGTGGATCACGTCGGCGGCGGTGACCTGCACCACGACCGTGGAGCCGGTGGGGACGACCATGGCGGTGTCGGTGGCCAGCAGATGCTCATCGGGGCCGTAGCCATACTCGGCCAGCTCATCCTCGTTCAGCATGAAGCTGTCGTAGACGATGCCGTGCTCGGGGTATTCGTAGCCCCAGTACCACTGGTAGCCGGTGGCCTTCACGACCACGTCCGCCTCGGGGATGGTCTGCTGCTTGAACAGGACCGGCAGCGAGAAGGCCCCGATCACCACGAGGATCACCAGCGGCACGACCGTCCAGGTCACCTCGATCTTGGTGTTGTGGGTGAAGGTGGCGGGCGTGGGGTTCGCCTTGGCGTTGTGGCGGACCATCGAGTAGATCAACAGCCCGGTCACGAACAGAACGATCACCGTCATGATCACGAGCAGCAGCGAATCGAGCGCCCGGATGTCGCGGGCCAGTTCGGTGACGCCCGGCTGGAAGCCCGTCGCCCCCGGCGTCGGCGCGCCGATGATCTCGAGCCCCTCGCGCATGCCGACGGTCTGGGCTGCAGCGAATCCGGCGGTCAGGGTTGCGCCAAATGCGGCCCCGAGGCCGCCGAGCGTTTTCAGAAACGTCATGTCCGGTCTGTCCTGTCTGATCCGGCGTGCCGCGCCCGTCATCGCGCGCGGCGCACCGTTGCGTTCAACGTCGGCGGGACCATATAGCTGGTCACGGCCCAAGGCATTTGGTCTAAATGTCTCACCCCCGCGCAAATTGACATGGATCATTTTGCGCCCGCAGCATTCCCGCCGGAGGTTCCATGGCAGACGCGACCCCTTTTCGCCCTTTCGAGACGCTTCTGGACGAGGGTGCCGCGCTGCGTGTGTTGCGGTCCGCGACCGACGGGGCCGAGGATGGCGAGCTGTTCCTCGAACGCCGCCGGTCCGAGGTCCTGGTCTTCGACGACGGGCGGGTGAAGACGGCGAGCTATGACGCCGC
>JAOARA010000344.1 GCA_025211115.1 Roseicyclus sp.
GGTCTCGGGCGCGACCAGCACCTCGTATCGCCCGCTCATCGCGGTGTCGTTCAGGATGCCCGGCCGGGCGATGGTCCAGTCGAGGTTCGAGCCCCTGATCAGCTCTTCCTGCACCGCCTTGTCGGCATAGGCGCGGCCCAGGAGCAGCTTGAAGGGGATCTTTTCCAGCGTCGAGAGCTTCGCCTCGCTGTCGCCCGCGCCGAAGCCCGTGACGGTCAGAAGACGCCGGACGCCCGCCGCCTCCATCACGGGAATAAGCGCCTGCGTGGCGGTCGAGAAGATCGTCGTGGGCTTCAGCACGCGCAGGTCGCGCGGCGCGCCGAGGGTGAGGATCACGGCATCGACGCCCGCAACCGCGCGGGCCAGCAGCGCGGGATCGGTGGCATCGCCGGGCATCGCCTCGAAGCCGGGCGCCTCGATCTCCATGCGGTCCGCGCTGCGGGCGACGGCACGCACGGAATGGCCGCGGGACAGGGCATAGTCCACGGTCTTGCGGCCGATCCCGCGGCTTGCGCCGATGACGGTGAGCTTCATGCGATGTCCTTTCGGATATAGCGCGGGTCAGGCATGGCCGGCCTCGGAAGAGAGCGTCAGGGGAGAGATGCCGAGCGAGGCCAGCGCGGCCGCCCATTTGCCCTCCATCCGGGGGGCGAAGACGATCTCGGGCGTGGCCTCGGCGGTCAGCCAGCCGTTCTCGCGGATCTCGCCCTCGAGCTGGCCGGGGCCCCATCCGGCGTAGCCGAGCGCCAGCAGCGCCCGTTCGGGGCCGGTGCCGCGGGCGATATCCTCGAGCACGTCGAGCGTTGCGGTCATGGCGAAGCGGTCATCGACCTCGAGGCGCTCCTCGCGGTCGCCGTGATACTCGGCGGAATGCAGGACGAAGCCGCGGCGCAACTCGACCGGGCCGCCGAAACAGACCGACAGGTCCGGCGTGGCCGGACCGCGCGCGATCTCGAGCTGATCCAGCAGGTCGCCGAGGCCGACATCCGGCATCGGCTTGTTGACGATCAGCCCCATCGCGCCCTCGCCGGAATGGGCGCAGAGGAACACGACGCTGCCATGGAACCGCGGGTCGCCCATGTCGGGCATGGCGATCAGAAGTTTGCCGGTCAGGTCTTCGGGGCGTGCGCTGGCATCGGTCATGCCTGAAAGGATGGGGCGTGCGCCCCCGGCAATCAAGCGCGCCGCGGCAACCTGGCCACAGACAGGCGCGTTTCGCCAAAACGTGACTTTTCATTTCATCTGCGACTGCCTAGCTCCGATGGGATGATTGACCGTGCCCGCAAAACCCTCGGCGCGCTTCTGTGCTGCGCCATCGCCGCATCCTCCGCACCCGCGCTTGCCGAGTTCGAGGGACGGACGGCCGATGACGTGGTGCAGGTGTCCTTTCTGCCCGGCTGGCGGCTGCCGAACGGCAACCACATGGCCGCGCTGCGTATCGCGCTCGCGCCGGGGTGGAAGACCTACTGGCGCGCGCCGGGCGAAGGCGGGGTGCCCACGGTGCTGCGCCTGACCGAGGCCGAGGGGATCACCGGCATGGCGATCCACTGGCCGCGGCCCGAGGTGTTCTTTACCAACGGGATGCGCTCGATCGGCTACCGCGACGACGTGGTGCTGCCGGTCGAGTTCGCCCTGAACGAGGACGGGGCGGTCGAGGTGACGGGCCGTGTCGAGATGGGCGTCTGCCTCGATGTCTGCATGCCGGTCACGCTGGACCTGGACGGCCTGCTGCCGCCCGGAACGGACCGCGTACGCGAGATCGGGCTGGCGCTGTCGGATCGGCCCCTGACCGCCACGGAAGCCGGGGCAGGCACCGCCACCTGTGCGATCGAGCCGATTTCGGACGGGCTTCGGGTGACGGTGTCGGCGGCGATGCCGTCAACGGGCCGCGACGAGACGGTGGTCGTGGAACACCGCGACCCGCAGATCTGGGTGTCGGAGGCGGTCACCCGCCGCGAGGGTGGCACGATCCGCGGAACGGTCGATGTCGTTCCCGCCGACAGCGGGCCGTTCGCACTGAACCGGTCGGACCTGCGCATCACCGTGATCGGCACCCGCATGGCGGTGGAACTGGACGGCTGCACCGGATGAGCGGTGGGCCGCGTGGCCCACCTTACGCGCTGCGGCGGCTGACCAGGTAAAGCGCGGCCGCGACGGTCCAGCCCAGCACGCAGAGCAACGCCGCCCCCGCAAGGAAGACCCCGAACGCCGGGCCGATACCTGTCCCCAGGCCCGCCAGCGGGCCGATCATGCCGCCCGTCGCCAGCGCGCTGCCAAGCGTCGCGGCGAACAGCGCCGCCAGCGCCACGGCCAGCGCACCAAGACCGAAGCCCATCGCCGGGTGCCGCGTCAGCGTGCCCGTGGCGCGGCGGAGCGCGGTGAACTGCTTGGCGAAATCCTGCTGCATGGCGAGGATCGCGGGCACGACCAGAAGCACGATCACCATGCCGAAGCCGAGCCCATAGACCAGCGTGATCACGGTAGGTTTCAGGAACTGCGCATCGGCCGACCCTTCGTAGAGCAGCGGCGCAAGCCCAAGGACGGTCGTGAGCGTCGTCAGCAGCACGGGCCGCAGGCGGTCGCAGGTGCCGTCGATGATGGCGGGGATCAGCCCGCGCTCCTCGGCGTATTCGTCGATGGTGGTCACAAGAACGATGGAATCGTTGATGA
>JAOARA010000345.1 GCA_025211115.1 Roseicyclus sp.
CTTCGGCTTCACGCCGCTTTACGTCGGCGCGGAGGACGTGATCCGCGCCGCCGAGGTTCTGGAAGAGGTGATCAAGGATCGCCTCTGGGACCGGCCCGAATACCTCGCGCGGCAGCGCGTGACCTAGGAGGCCATCCGCAACGCCGCGCGCGGCGGCTGGCTGACGATGCCTGCATCGAAGAGCGCGGCAATCTCGGTCTCGGGAAGCCGCGCCACGTCGGCGAGGATTTCCTCGCTGTGCTGGCCCAGAAGCGGCGCGGGGGCAGCCACCTCTCGCGCCATCCCTTCGAAGCTGAAGGGCGTGCCGGGCGTGAGGTAGGTGCCGATGCCGGGCTGGGTGACGGGGGCGAAGATCGGGTTCTCCGCCGACAGGTCGGGGTCTTGCTCTATCGCCTCGGCGAAGCTGCGGAAGACCGACCATGTCACGCCCGCGCGGTCGAAAAGCTCTCCGAAATCGGCCACGCGGCGGGCGGCGAACCATGGCGCGAGGGTGGCGGTGATCGCCTCCCGCGCCATCCAGCGCGCGCCCTCGTCACCGAAGTCGACGCCCAGTGCCGCCTCGAGCGCGGCCATCGGCTCGGACAGCCCGGTGACCTTGAGCAGGTTCTTCCACTGCCGCGCCGTCAGGCCGATGACCATGACCCGCGCGCCGCAGGCGCAGGTGAAATCCTGCCCGTAGGCCCCGTAAAGGCTGTTGCCGGCCTTGCCGCGGGTCTGGCCCGTGGTGGCATGTTCCCCGATGATACCCAGATGCCCCAGCATCGCCGCGGCGACATCCTTCAGCGTCAGGTCCACGGCCTGCCCGGTGCCATGGCGCAGCCGGTGGCGCTCGGCGGCCAGAAGGCCCGAGACCACCATGCCCCCCGCGATGGCATCCCAAGCGGGCAGCGCGTGGGCCACCGGCTCGGTCGACCCCTCCGGCCCCGTCGCCATGGGAAAGCCCACGGCGGGGTTCACGGTATAGTCGACCGCGGGCCGCCCGTGGCGGTCGCCCCTCAGCGTGACCGAGACGAGGTCCGCGCGCCGCGCGGCCAGCGTCGCGTGATCGGTCCAGCCCGGCGTTGCGAGGTTGGTGATGAACAGCCCCGCGTCTTCGCCGGGGGCGCAGATGATCTCCTGCGCGATCTCGCGGCCGCGGGGCGTTTTCACGTCGATGGCGACCGACCGCTTGCCCTTGTTCATCCCGGCCCAGAACAGGCTCGCCCCGTTCGGCGCGACCGGCCAGCGGGTGTAGTCGAGCCCGCCTTGCGGCAGGTCGAAGCGGATCACGTCCGCGCCCATCTGCGCCAGCGTCATGCCCGCAAGCGGCACCGCCACGAAGGCGGAGGATTCGACGACGCGCATACCCTTGAGGATACCCATCAGTCCCACTCCGCCTTTGCCTGCATGCCGAGGTAGCCCTCGGGCGTCGCCGTCCCCAGCTCCATCGCCTTGCCGCCGGGGGCCAGCCGCCCCTGAAGGCGCAGGTCATGGGTGTGGAACATCGGATGCACGCCGCGGAAGCGGAAGCGCTTGGGCGGCTCGCCCGCGTGGCGCTTGGCGGCCTCCATCAGCATGATCGCCTGCATCGGGCCATGGGTGACGAGGGCGGGGTATTTCTCGACCTCGCGCGCGTAGGAGAGGTCGTAATGGATGCGGTGCGCGTTGTAAGTCGCTGCCGAGAAACGGAAAAGCCGCGCCTCGGTGATCGGCACGGTCTCGTCGAAATCGGGGCTTTCCAGCTCGGGTGTGCGTTTCGGCGGCGTGAAGGTTTCGGGGATGTGGAGGTAGACGATATCCTGTTCCTCCTCGACGAAACTGCCGGTTTCGCCCTCGACCTGGTGGGTGACGGTGACGAAGACCATGTCGCCCGTTCCGCCCGACTTGGGCGTCACCGACTTGATCGTCGATGTCCGGCGAAGCCGTTCGCCGATGCGAAGGCTGCCGGAGAAACTCAGCTTGCCCGCCGCCCACATGCGCCGTTTGAAGGCGAGGGGCGGCAGGAAATCGCCCAGCTTCGGGTGCCCGTCCTCGGCCAGCTGGCTCAGCGGCACGAATTCCGGGAAGGCCGCCCAATGCCAGAGCCGCGGCATCAGGCAGCCGCGCCGCACGTCGCGCCGGAGCGAGACGGGGTGCGACACGGCCGCGTTCAGCATCCCCGCCAGTTCCGGCGTCAGGCAGCCCCAACGCTCCTCGGTGCGGCCGACCCAATCCTCGGCCTCGCGCATGGCGACCATGGGAAAGCTCTCGACCCGGCTCATGCCGCCTGCCTCAGGCCGAGCATCCGCGCGACCGTTTCGCCCATGGAGGAGGGGTTGGGCGCGACCATGATGCCTGCATCCTGCAGGATCTCGACCTTTTCCTGCGCGCTTTCGCCGAAGGCGCTGATGATCGCGCCCGCATGGCCCATCTTGCGGCCCTTGGGTGCCGACAGGCCCGCGACATAGGCGGCGACCGGCTTGGTCATGTGATCGCGGACATAGGCCGCGGCCTCGGCCTCCTGCGGGCCGCCGATCTCGCCGATCATGATGATCGCGTCGGTCTCGGGGTC
>JAOARA010000346.1 GCA_025211115.1 Roseicyclus sp.
CTCGCGCCCCGTCGCCTTGGCGACCGATTTCCCGAGCGCGGTCTTGCCCACGCCGGGCGGGCCGACGAGGCAGAGGATCGGTCCCTTCAGCTTCTGCGAGCGTTGCTGCACGGCAAGGTATTCGACGATCCGCTCCTTGACCTTTTCCAGCCCGTAATGGTCGTCATCCAGGATCTTCTCGGCCCGGCCGAGATCCTTTTTCACGCGCGACTTCACGCCCCACGGGATCGACAGCATCCAGTCGAGGTAGTTGCGCACAACGGTGGCCTCGGCCGACATTGGCGACATGTTCTTGAGCTTCTTCAGCTCGGCATCGGCCTTTTCGCGCGCCTCTTTCGACAGCTTGGTGGCGTTGATGCGCTCTTCGAGCTCGGCCACTTCGCCGCCCTCGTCGCCATCGCCCAGCTCGCGCTGGATCGCCTTCATCTGTTCGTTCAGATAGTATTCGCGCTGCGTGCGCTCCATCTGGTTCTTGACGCGGCTCTTGATCTTCTTCTCGACCTGCAGGACCGACATCTCGCCCTGCATCAGGCCATAGACCTTTTCCAGCCGCTCGGAGATGTCGAGCGTTTCCAGAAGCTCCTGCTTCTGCCCCACCTCGATGCCGAGATGCCCCGAGACGAGGTCGGCCAGCTTGGCAGGGTCCGTTGCCTCGGACACGGTGGTCAGCGCATCCTCGGGGATGTTCTTCTTCACCTTGGCGTATTTCTCGAACTCCTCGGCGACCGCGCCGATCATCGCGCGGGTCGAGGCCTCGTCGCCGGGCCGTTCGTCCAGCGGGGCAACACGCGCCTCGAAATAGCTTTCGGTGGCGGTGAAATCCTCGATCGTGACGCGCACGCGGCCTTCGACCAGCACCTTCACGGTGCCGTCGGGCAATTTGAGCAGTTGCAGCACATTGGCCAGAACGCCGGTGCGGTAGATGCCGTCGGTGGTGGGATCATCGACCGAGGGGTCGATCTGGCTCGACAGAAGGATCTGCTTGTCGTCCTGCATCACCTCTTCCAGCGCGCGCACGGATTTCTCGCGGCCGACGAAAAGCGGCACGATCATGTGGGGGAAGACCACGATGTCGCGCAGGGGCAGGACGGGATAGGTATCTTGGGTCAATTCAGCTCTGCCTTCCTTGGTCTTGGCAAAGGGGCCGGGCCCTGCTCGGCAGCCACCGTTGGCCCCTTCCGGGTAAGGATGTCTTAACTTGGGGCCCGCGGTGGGGTGTTTCAACCACGCCCGCAGCCCCGGTGCTCGGGATGAACATGCGCCCGCCACGGGCCACGCGCAAGGGAGGGATCGCGGCGCGCGCCGCGGACCCCACGAAATACTGTGGATTGCGTTACAGGTCGCGTGCCACCCGTCTCAGAGCGGCGCGATATCGCCTTCGGCGCGGGCCGCGTGGAACCCGGCTTCGAACTCGGCGAAGCGGTCCGCCGCGATGGCGTCGCGCATGCCCTGCATCAGCTCCTGGTAATAATGCAGGTTGTGCCAGGTCAGCAGCATCGACGAGATGATCTCGCCCGCGCGGAAGACGTGGTAGAGATAGGCGCGTGAGTAGCCCGAACAGGCCGGGCAGCTGCACTCCTCGTCCAGCGGGCGGGGGTCATCGGCGTGGCGGGCGTTCTTGATGTTCACGACACCGCGCCGGGTAAAGGCCTGCCCGGTCCGCCCCGAGCGCGAGGGCAGGACGCAATCCATCATGTCGATCCCGCGCGCCACGGCGCCGACGATGTCGTCGGGCTTGCCCACGCCCATCAGGTAGCGCGGCTTGTCCACCGGCAGCATGTCGGGCGCGTAGTCGAGGCAGCCGAACATCGCCTCCTGCCCCTCGCCCACGGCGAGGCCGCCGACCGCGTAGCCGTCGAAGCCGATCTCCTGCAGCGCCTTGGCGCTTTCCTCGCGGAAATCCCGTTCCAGCCCGCCCTGCTGGATGCCGAAGAGCGCATGACCGGGCCGGTCGCCGAAGGCATCGCGCGACCGCTCGGCCCAGCGCATCGACAGGCGCATGCTTTCGGCGATGCGGTCACGGGTGGCCGGCAGCGCCGGGCATTCGTCGAAACACATCACGATGTCGGAGCCCAGAAGCTTCTGGATCTCCATCGAGCGCTCCGGCGAAAGCATGTGCCGCGAGCCGTCGATATGGCTGCGGAAACTCACCCCCTCCTCGGTCAGCTTGCGCAGCTCGGCCAGGCTCATCACCTGGAATCCGCCCGAATCCGTCAGGATCGGCCGCTCCCAGTTCATGAAGCGGTGCAACCCGCCCAGCGCCGCGATGCGTTCCGCCGTGGGCCGCAACATCAGGTGGTAGGTGTTGCCGAGCAGGATGTCGGCCCCCGTGGCGCGGACGCTTTCGGGCAGCATCGCCTTGACGGTCGCCGCCGTGCCCACGGGCATGAAGGCGGGCGTGCGGATCTCGCCGCGCGGGGTCGAGATGACGCCGGTGCGGGCCTTGCCCGAGGTGGCGGAGAGTGTGAAGGAAAAACGCTCGGTCATGATCCCGGCGCTACAGCCTGCGCGAGGCCAGCGCAAGCGCGGGTGATTGACCTCGCGCCCTGCCGGGTTAGGCTTGGGCGCGACGAAAGGGGCAGCATGACGATCGTCGACGCCATAGGGTTCCTGGCCGCCGGGCTGGTGTTCCTGACCTTCTGGATGAAGACGCTGATCGCGCTGCGCCTCGTGGGCATCGGTTCGAACATCGCCTTTGCGGGCTACGGCGTGATCGCCGACCTGATGCCCATCGTGGTGCTGCATCTGCTGCTGTTGCCGCTCAACCTCTATCGGGCGTGGGAGCAACTGCGCCTGCGACGGCGGATCGAGACCGCCCTGAGCGCACCGCCGCAGGTCGAGACCCTGCTGCCCCACATGCGCGAACGCCCGATGGCCGCGGGCACACCGATATTCCGCAAGGGCGACCGGGCGGATTGCCTCTATTTCGTTGCCAGCGGCCTCGTGGAAATCCCCGAGTTCGCGGCCGAGATCGCGCCGGGCCAGCTGTTCGGCGAGGTGGGGCTGTTCA
>JAOARA010000347.1 GCA_025211115.1 Roseicyclus sp.
AAATCCCGAAACCGAACTGGCCGAGACCAAACGCCCAGCCGACGAGGAAAGCGCGCCCGAAGGAGAGATCGCGAAGCCCGACAAACAACGCGGAATAGGCAACGGGAACGAGCAGGAGAATCGAAAGAGGCGGGAAAGTCAGAACGGTCATCGCCCCGGCGGCGAAACCAAGCGTCATCCGCGAAAGAAAACGGTGGCGCAGAGCGATGCGGTTCAGAATTTCCGGCTTCACGACTTGATCGAACGCCGCGCGCTGATCCATGGCGCGGCGAGCAAGAGCCCCACGCCACTGACGACAAATACGTCGGCCAAGTTGAAGGCAGGCCAATGTGTTGTGCCAATGTAGAAATCGAGAAAGTCTGTTACAGCCCGATACCGCACACGATCGATAACATTGCCCAAGGCTCCGCCAATGATCGCGCCATAGGCAAGTGTTTCGACCGCATTTTCGGCGCGAAACAGCATAACCCCTAGCCAAACACAGATGGCAAGAGCGAGAGCGATTAGGCTCCACCACGGACTGCCGCCCAGCATCCCGAAAGTCACGCCGTCATTACGATAAAAGACGAGGTTGAATCCCGGAAACACGGGAATTCCGGCGCTTAAAGTGACGGCATTCGCAACGACAATGGCTTTGGTGATCTGATCGATCGCGAACGCAGCAAGTGCTGCGAAGACGCCGATCATCGGAGATACCTTGTTTAGTGACATTGCCTCATCCCAACCAGACATCAAGGAACAGCATCAGAACGAGCCCGACTGCGAGACCGAGCGTCGCCCTGTTCTGATGGCCGCTGCGATGGGTTTCGGGGATGATTTCGTGGCTGATGACGTAGAGCATTGCGCCCGCGGCAAAGGCCAGTCCCCATGGCAGCAGCGGTTCCGACAGTGTGATGATGCCGGCCCCGAGCAAACCGCCAATCGGCTCGACCATGCCCGTCAGCGCCGCGATGCCCCAGGCGCGCAGCTTCGGATATCCCTCGCCCAGCAGAGATACAGCGACGGCCAATCCTTCGGGCGCATTCTGAAGCCCGATGCCGATGGCGAGCGGCAGACCGCCCTCCATACCTCCGGATCCGAAGCCGACCCCCACGGCAAGGCCTTCAGGGAAGTTGTGGATCGTGATCGCAATGATGAACAACCAGACCCGCCGCAAAGACGCCGCTTCGGGCCCTTCGCGTCCCGTCTTGAAGTGCTCGTGCGGCAGCTTTTCGTTCATCAGGGCGACAGCCCCCATGCCCAGAAGAATCGAAACGCATACGATGGCCGCAGGCATCGCGCCGTTTTCGAACATCGGCTCCGCCGCATCCAATGCCGGGATGATCAGCGAAAAGAAAGAAGCGGCGAGCATCACACCGGCAGCGAAGCCGAGCGACAGATCGCGTGTGGCCCGAGACGGGATGCGCCCGAACAGCACGGGAACTGCTCCGACTGCTGTGAGCGATCCGGCGGCAAGACTTCCGAGAAAGCCGAGCATTATCGGAGACAGATTTTCCATGGGCGGGCCAGATTATCCTTCGGCGTAGCTCGAAAAGACTTCCGTCGACCCGTCCTTGCGGATGAGGAAGACATCATAGGCCTCGCGGTCGTCTTCAGGCCCCATGCCGGGCGAGCCATAGGGCATCCCCGGAACAGCGAGGCCGACGGCGTCCGGGCGCTCCTCGAGAAGGCGGCGGATGTCAGCGGCCGGTACATGGCCCTCGATCACGTAGCCGTCAATGAGCGCGGTGTGGCAGGAGACCATGCGCTGCGGCACGCCGTTGTCTAGCTTGAAGCGCACGAGAAGCCCGCCGAACATGTCCTGGCCGGTCTGCACAAACCCGTTCTCTTCGAGATGTTTCATCCACGAGAGGCAGCAGCCGCATCCGTTGGTCTTGCGGACGTCGATCGCCGTTGCCTCTGCGAGGGCCTGGGCCGCTGGGAACAGGGCGAGCGTGATGGCAAGAACTTGTGTCATGCGTTTCATGGGTCAGAGCCTTTCGGTTGTCGTTTTGGCAATCTCGCTGCCGAGGTTTTCATTCAGAAGCGCCCGCGCCTCGGCCAGACGCGAGAGCGCGGCGGTATCATCCGCATCGCTCTCGGCCGCTTCGGCGAGCCGGTCGTCAGAGAGGGGGTCAGTCGGGCGCCCCTCCACGAGCACCTCATAGTGCAGGTTCGGACCTGGCGCCGTGCCAGTCGCGCCGACGCGGCCGATCACGTCTCCCGCCGCAACGCGTTGGCCTTGTGCCAAGTCTTCCGGCACGGCGCTCAGATGCGCGTAGCGCGTCATGGTGTCGGAGCCGTGCAAGATTTCGACCACGCGACCATATCCGCCGCGCCAGCCGATGAAATTGACCCGCCCCGGTGCCGTCGCTTGAACCGGTGTCCCACGTGCCGCTGCAAAATCGACGCCGGTGTGCATCCGGACGTTGCCAAAGACCGGATGCGTGCGGCGTCCGAACACCGAGCTGAGGCGCGCACCCTCGACCGGCTGTGCGAAGACGCGCAGCACCTCGCCATCGACGTAGATCGTCGCCTGACCGCTGCCGTCGTCCGGCCATACGATCTCGT
The DNA here is from genome assembly GCA_025211115.1 of Roseicyclus sp. Taxonomy (GTDB): domain Bacteria; phylum Pseudomonadota; class Alphaproteobacteria; order Rhodobacterales; family Rhodobacteraceae; genus Roseicyclus. The sequence goes on from JAOARA010000347.1 coordinate 2,551, forward strand.
AAAGCGAACCGCCGATCTCCAGTGCGGCGAAGGCGAGTTCGGGCTGTCCGATCCTGTCCTCGCCGACCCGCGCCTCACGCCAGAGAAGCCTTAGTGTTTCGCCACCGGCCATCTCGCGGCGGAAATCCACGGTCCCACCCAGCATCTGCGCAAGGTCCACGGAAAAACGGGCGGGTATGCCGGCTTCGTCGAGTGCCGCGAAGATCGAGCTGTCGATCATGGCTTCGCCGGCAAGGGTTACGATTTCCGGATCCGGAGCCACGACCTGCGTGGACATCTGCTCGCCGAAAACCACCTCGATCCGAACCCCGTCCTCGACGGCGAGTGAGACGGTGCGGGGGCTGCCGTCCACGGTCGAAGCGACAGTGACCGAGTGCCCCGGCCGCAGCCGTCGCAGATCGTATTCCGCACCAAGCGCGAGGGCAACTTCGGCTCTGTCAGGTGCCGCAAGACCGGCCTCTGACAGCAAGAAATCGAGCGTTTCGCCCGGAGCAATGTCGCGCGACCACGTCGACAGGGGTGGCTCGATCGCTTGCACCGGCCTGTCGGCAAACGCGGCCTGCAGAAGGGGCAGCGGGCTGAGGTCGGGTGCATCGTCTGCCCATGCCGCCGCGGGCAGCGTCACGGGGATGTCAACGTTCTGGGGGGCTTCAGGACCTTGGGGCATCCAGCTACCTGCCTGGGCAAGTTCCGGCGGCACGGGTTCTTTCGACATGGAATCAGAGATGGCGATAGCCGCTCCCGAAACCGTCCCCGCAATTGCGACACAAGCCGCCAAAGTTCTGAGCCTCATGTCGCCCCCTCCATTTCTTCTTCCAGCGCGCGGCGGATCTTCGGCTCCGCGAATTCTTTGGGCTCGTGATAGTCGATCATGGTGACGAATCGCCCAGAGGCTGCGAACAGGAAGACGCTCGCGGTGTGGTTCATCGTGTAATCGCCGCTCTCCGCCGGTACTCGCTCGTAGGTGGCGCGGAAGCCGTCCGCGACGCGCGCTATCTGCTCTTCCGGTCCCGTCCAGCCGCGGATCGCCGGATGGAAGTAGCC
>JAOARA010000348.1 GCA_025211115.1 Roseicyclus sp.
AACCGAGGCCGCGCTGGCCGCCCTCGCCCGGTTCGTGGTCGGGGTCTTCCTCTGGCGCAGCGTCACGCGGAACCGGTAAGCCCCCCTGCGGGCGTCCTCTTCAGCGGATGACGCCCGCGGCCTTCAGCGCTGCGATCTCTCCGGCGGAATATCCCGCCTCGGCCAGCACATCCCCCGTTTGTGCCCCGAGGTCGGGAACCGGGTGCCGCACCGAAAGTGGCGTTTCCGAGAACTTGACGGGAAACCCCGTCATCTTCACCGTCCCGTGCCCCGGATGCGGCACCTCCAGCACCATCTCCTGCGCCGCGACCTGCGGGTCGGCCAGCGCCTCGGTCACGCTCTGCACCTTGCCGCAGGGCACGCCGGCGGCGTTCAGCCGCTCGATCCAGTAGGCTTGCGTCTCGCGGCCGACGGCCTCGTTCACCAGCGCATTCAGCGCGGCCCGGTTTTCGACGCGGGACGCGTTTTGCGAAAACCGCGGGTCGTCCAGCAGATGCGACAGGCCGATTTCCTTGAAGAACCGCGCGACGAAGACATCCGTCGAGGGCGAGACCGCGATATCCCCGTCGCTGGCCCGGAACAGCCCGTAGGGCGCGACGATGGGATGGTCGTTGCCCGTCGGCACCGGATCGCGCCCCGTTGCCAGGGCGCCCGAGGACATGTAGGCCATCATCGAGACGATGGACATCATCATCGAGGCCTCGACACGCTGCGCCGGTCCCCCCCGCTCGCGCCCGCGCAGGGCCGCCACCGCGCCCAGCGCCGCGTAAAGCCCCGCGATCAGGTCGGTCAGCGGCGGCCCGGTGCGCAGCGGCCCGGTCTCGGGCGTGCCGTTCGTCGCCATGTAGCCCGACATCGCCTGCGCGATGAAGTCGAAGGCCGGGCGGTCGGCATAGGGCCCGGTCGAGCCGTAACCGTTCACGCTGACCACGATCAGGTCGGGGTTGATCTCGGCCAGCCGCGCCTCGGTCAGGCCCATCTCGTCCAGCACGCCGGGGCGGTAATTCTCGGTCAGGATGTCAGCCTCATCCAACAGCCGCTCCAGCACCGCCAGCCCCGCAGGGGTCCGCAGGTCCAGCGCGACCGACCGCTTGTTGCGGTTGAACCCCGCGAAATACCACGACAGCCCGTCGCGGATATGCCCCTGCCCCCGCACCGGGTCGCCGCCCTTGGGGCTTTCGATCTTGATCACCTCCGCGCCCAGGTCGCCGAGTATCATGGAGCAGAACGGGCCTGACAGGATGCGCGTCAGGTCCACGACCCGGACGCCGGACAAGGGCAGCGCGCTCATCCCGCCGCCGTCGCCGTCAGGCCCGGATCGTAACGGCGCAGGCGCGGGCCGGACTTGATCACCTGCCCCGGCAACTCGCGCCCGATCACGCCCTGCGTGAGCTTCGCCGCCTCGATCACCTTCTCGAGGTCGACGCCCGTGTCATAGCCGCTTTCGTTCAGCAGGTAGACCAGGTCCTCGGTGCAGATATTGCCCGTGGCCCCCGCCGCGAAGGGGCAGCCGCCCAAGCCCCCGACCGAGGCGTCGTAATGCGTCACCCCCTCGGCCAGCCCGGTCATGACACAGGCCAGCCCCACGCCGCGGGTGTTGTGGAAATGCAGCCCGATCCCCAGCCCCGGCGCCTCGGCCCGGATCGCCTGCACCGCGGCGCGCACCGTGCTGGGCGTGGCCATGCCCGTGGTGTCGCCGAGGCCCACGGACGTTGCGCCAAGCTCTTGATATCGCTTGGCGATCTTGGCCACCTGCTCGGGCGGCACGACCCCTTCGAAGGGGCAGCCGAAGGCCGTGGCGATGCCGCCCTCGATCATCACGCCCGCGCGGGTCAGCATCGCGCAGACCGCCTCGAAATCCTTGAGCGAGGCGTCGATCGTCCGGTTCACGTTCTTCAGGTTATGCGTCTCGGACGCCGACACGACCGTGTGGACCGCGTCCACCCCCGCCCCCGCCGCGCGCTCGGCGCCGCGCAGGTTCGGGATCAGCGCCGTGATCACCGCCCCCTCGGGCCGGTCGATGCCCGCCAGCACCGCCTCGGCGTCGGCCAGTTGCGGCACCGCGCGCGGACTGACGAAGCTGGTCACCTGCATGTGACGCAAGCCGGTGGCAAACAGCGCGTTGACGATCTCGATCTTCTTGTCGGTCGGGATGAAATCCGCCTCGATCTGGAACCCGTCGCGCGGCCCCACCTCGCAGATCGTGACGCGCGCGCCCTCGGGCACGGGGGCGGCGGGGGTCGGGGTCGGTGCGGCGCTGTCCATGGTCCTCGGGTCTCCGGTCGATGCGGCTGCGCGCATGATGGCCCGGCCGAAATCCGGCCTTCAAGGGTCCGGGGGCAAGACATCACCGATCATGGGTTTGACATGATCTTTCGTGATGCCATGCCCTGCCCCCCCGGAACGCCCCTTGAAAAACGCCGCGCGATGCCTTGTCCTGAGCCTCGGGTTTTTACTGGGAGGAGAAAACCGATGATCTTTCGCAGCCTGACATCCGCACAGCTGGGGGCCGCGCTGGCCGCCACGATGACGCTGACGGCCCTGCCCGCCAGCGCGACCGAGTGCATCGCGCCCTCGAACCCCGGCGGCGGCTGGGATTTCACCTGCCGCACGATCGGCCGCATCCTGACCGAGCTCGATCTCGTCGACGGCAACGTGCAGGTCACCAACATGCCCGGCGGCGTGGGCGCGGTGACCTTCGCCATGGTGGCGACCGAGCGCGCCGACGACGCCGAGCTGATCGTCGCCACCTCGACCGTGGGCATCACCCAGATCGCGCAGGGCCGCTACCCCGCGCCGCTCGACACCATGCGCTACCTTGCGATGCTGGGCGCGGACGTGGGCGTGATCGCGGTCGATGACGACAGCGAGATCCAGACGCTGGCCGACCTCAACGCGGCAATGGCCGCCGACCCCACCAGCCTTGTGACCGCCGGTTCCTCGGGCGCGGGCGGCTGGGACCACATCCGCCTTCTGATGGTCGCGCAAGAGGCCGGCGTCGAAGACCTCGGCGCGATCCGCTGGGTGCAGTTCGACGGCGGCACCGATGCGGTGACGCAGATGATGGGCGGGCAGATCGACGTGGTCTCGACCGACCTGGGTGAGATCGCGGGCTTCGTCGAGTCGGGCGACATCCGCATCCTTGCCGCCCTCAGCGACGAGCCGATCCCGGCCTTCCCCGAGATCCCCACGGCGATCAGCCAGGGCGTGGACGTGACCGGCTACAACTGGCGCGGCCTCTACACCGGCGGCGAGGTGACCGACGAACAGTATGCCGAGTGGGTCGAGAAGCTGGAAACGCTTTACAACTCGCCCGAGTGGCAGGAAGCGGCGACGGCCTCGGGCCTCGTCCCGATCTGGCGCGGCGGCGACACCTTCGAAGCCTTCGTCCGTGAACAGGCCGAGGTGATGGAGCAGATCTCGCGCGATATCGGCGTCATCGAATGAGCACAAGGATACTGGGCGTCGTGATCTTCGTGATCGCGGCGCTCTACACCAGGCAGGCGGGGACCTATGCCGTGACCTTCGGCGACGTGCTGGGGCCGACGGTGTTTCCGATCATCGTGGGCGTGCCCATGATGATCCTCTCCGCCTCGCTGGTGGTGTTCCCGACGGGGCAGGTCGATTGGCCTGCCCCGCAGCGGATGGGACGGCAGGCAGCCGCGCTCGCCGTGCTGGTGGGCTACACGATGACGCTCGAGCCTCTGGGCTTCCCGCTCGCCACCTTCGCGCTGATCGCGCTGATCGGCATCATCCTCGGCGGAGCGCCGCTGCGGGCGGTGGCGCTGGGTGCGGTGATGGCGCCTGCGCTCTGGGCGCTCTTCGACCGGGTGCTGGGCCTGCCGCTCGATTTTCTGGGAGAGCTCTTCACCGGCTGACCGTCGGTCGAGGACGCAAGGGAAAACAGACATGGAAATCCTGTCGCTTCTGGGCCAAGGCTTCGTCGTCGCGGCGACGCCGCTCAACATCGGCCTCCTGCTGATGGGCTGTTTCATCGGCACGCTTCTGGGCGCGCTGCCCGGCCTGGGCCCGGTGAACGGGGTGGCGGTGCTGATCCCGCTGACCTTCGCCTTCGGCTTCGATCCCACCTCCTCGATGATCCTGCTCTGCGCGGTCTATTTCGGCTGCATGTACGGCGGGCGGATCAGCTCGATCCTTCTCAACATCCCCGGCGACGAACCGGCGATCATGACCACGCTCGACGGCTACCCGATGGCGGTGCAGGGCCAGGCCGCGAACGCGCTGGCGATTTCCGGCGTCGCCTCTTTCGTCGGCGCGACCATCGCCGTGATCGGCCTGTCGCTGTTTGCACCCGTGCTGGCGCGCGCGGCGATCCACTTCGGCCCGGCGGATTACTTCGCCCTCTATATCCTCGCCTTCGCCACCATCGGCGGCATCGCGGGCGTGGACCCGCGCAAGACGCTTCTGTCGGCGCTGATCGGCCTGTTGCTCGCGACCGTCGGCCTCGACCCGATCTCGGGCGTGCCGCGCTACACCTTCGACAGTTTCCACCTTTACGACGGGATCGAGCCGATCGTGGCCCTCGTGGGTCTCTTCGCGATCTCGGAAATCCTGATGCTGCTTGAAAAGCACCTAAAGGACCGGCCCAAGGCGATCCCCGTCGGCAGCTGGCTGCCGCAATGGGGCGCGATCTGGAAGACGCGCGCGGCGATGCTGCGCGGCTCGGGCGTGGGCTTCGTCGCGGGCGTGCTGCCCGGCGCGGGCGCCTCGCTCGGCTCCTTCATGGCCTATGTCGCGGAAAAGCAGTGGTCCAACAAGAATGGCACCTTCGGCAAGGGCGACCCCCGCGGCGTGGCCGCCCCCGAGGCGGGCAACAACGCCGCCTCGGGAGGCGCGCTCATCCCGATGCTGTCGCTGGGCGTGCCGGGCTCCGGCACCACCGCGGTGCTGCTCGCCATGCTGATCTCGCTCAACGTGCAGCCGGGCCCGCTGCTGTTCGAGCGTCAGCCCGATCTCGTCTGGGGCCTCGTCGCCTCGCTCTACATGGCGAATATCGCGCTCCTGATCCTGAACCTGCCGATGATCGGCATCTTCACGCGGCTGATGATGACGCCGACATGGGCGCTGATGCCCATCGTCGCCGCCGTGACCTTCGTCGGGGTCTACGGCATCTCGAACTCGGTCTTCGACCTCGAGATGATGGTGGTTTTCGGGGTCATCGGCTACATCCTGCGCAAGTTCGACGTAAGCCTCGTGCCACTGGTCCTCGGCCTGCTGCTGGGCGGCGACATGGAGCGGAACCTGCGCCGCGCGATGTCGATCTCGGACGGTGACTGGTCGATCCTGATCGCCAGCCCGATCTCGATCACCCTCTACATCCTGACCGCCGGCTTCCTTGCGCTGTCGGTCTGGCTCGCGGTGCGCGACCACCGCCAGGCGCAGGCCGAACGCCTGACCGAAGGGTGAGCGCGGGCTACGACCTGACCACGCTGGCGCTGTTTCGCAGCGTGGCCGAGACCGGCAGCATCGCCCATGCCGCCGCCAAGGCGGGGCTTGTGCCCTCGGCCGTGTCCAAGCGCATCGCCGATCTCGAGACGCATGTGGGCACGGCGCTGCTGCGGCGCCACCGCCGCGGGGTCGAGGTGACGGATGCCGGCGCCGACCTCCTGCTCCATGCCGAGGCGCTGCACGACACGGTCGCGCGGATGGAGGCGCAGATGGCCGCCCATGCCAGCGGGCGGACCGGCGTGATCCGCGTGGCCGCCAACAGCAGCGCGATCTCGCAATTCCTGCCCGAGGACCTGGCCGAGTTCGTCACCGCGCAGCCAGAGCTGCGGGTCGCGCTGACCGAGATGAACAGCCTCGAGGTGCTCGAGGCGGTGCGCGCCGACCGTGCCGACCTGGGCGTCTACAGCGGCCTGACCGATGCGCCGGGCATCACCACCCTGCCCTACCGGCGCGACACGCTGGTCGTCGTCACCCCCGCCGATCACCCGCTGGCCGGGCGCGCGCGGCTGACGCTGGCCGAGATCACGAACGAAGCCTTCGTGGCGCTGCAGGCGGGAAGCTCGATCCAGGCCTTTCTGGACCGCCGCGCCGAGGCGATCGGCACGCGCATCCGCACGCAGGTGGCGGTGCAGAGCTTTGACGGCGTGCGCCGGATGGTGCAGGCGCGCCTCGGCATCGCGGTCCTGCCCTTCGGCGCGGTCGAGCCCTACCTCGACGCCACCCGCATCGCCATGGTGCCGCTGGCCGAACCATGGGCCACCCGCGAGCTGCGCATCGCCATCCGCGACCGCACGGCGCTCGGCCCGCAGACCCGCGCGCTGATCACGAGCCTGACCGGGCAGCCGGTCTGACCGAGGAAAAAAGGACGACATCCATGGGAGCCTTCGACGAAGACCTGTTCGAAAAGGGCCTCGCGCGGCGCAAGGCGACGCTGGGCGACGACTATGTTCAAAAGAGCCTCGACAGCGCCGACGACCTAACCCGCGGCTTCCAGGAGGCGATGACCGCCTGGTGCTGGGGCTTCGGTTGGGGCGATGACGCGATCGACGCCAAGACCCGCAGCCTGATGAACCTCGCCATGCTGGGCGCGCTGGGCAAGATGTACGAGTGGGAGCTGCACTGCCACGGCGCGCTGAACAACGGGGCCACGCCCGAGCAGGTCCGCGCGGCCTGTCACGCGGTGGCGATCTATTGCGGCGTGCCGCAGGCGCATGAGTGTTTCCGCGTCGCGCGCAAGGTGCTGGAGGAGCGCGGGCTGATCTGAGGCCGGAGCGCGCCGGGCTTCAGCCCGCGTCGCAGCCCAGCGCCCAGACGTCGTAGCGCGGATGCTCCAGCGCGTTCAGCGCGGGCGAGGAGGCGATCATCCAGCCGTCGAACAGCGCGCGTCCGTCGCGGTCGAGGATCTCGAGGTGGACATAGGCATCCGAGGCCGGATCCTCGGAGGGGTAGCGGCATTCGATGACATGGATGGCGATGCGGCCGAAGATCACCGTCTCGCCCATCGCCATCTCGACATCGGTCGGCCGCCCCAGCATCCGGTCGAGCGCGCGCAGCGTGGCCCGCGCGCCCTGCGCGGTCTGCGGCTGGGTGACCGAGGTCACGGCGCTGCCGACGCGCGGCAGGATGGTGAGCGTGCCGGTCTCGCTTTCCGGGGCCACATCGAGCGTGAGGCTGCCGCTCTCGTCCGGCAAGCCGCCCTCGGCCCCGAGCGAGGGGACATCGCCCTCGGGCAGCGCGTCGGGGTCGAAGGTGAACCCCTCGAGCGGGCCGTCGCCGAAATTGTCGAAGCTTTGCGCCACGGCCCGCGGGGCCGGGGTGGCGAGGCTCGCAGCCAGCGCCAGCGCGGCGGCGAGGCAGGCGGACAGCGCGCGCCGCATCACTCGGACCCGTCCCCGGTCACGAAGCGCATCAAGAGCGTGACCAGGCTGACGGAGCCCTGGGTGTCGGTCACGGTGTCGCCGGGCGCGTAATCGAAGGGCGAGCCGCCGGGGAGGATCTCGACGAAATTGCCGCCCAGAAGCCCCTCGGAGGCGATGGCGATGGCGCTGTCGTCGGGCAGGACGATATCCTCGCGCAGGGTAAAGGTGGTCTCGGCGCGGAAGCTGGCGGGATCGAGCGCCATGCCGGTCACGGTGCCCACCCGCACGCCGGCCAGCCGCACCTCGGTGCCGACCGAGATGCCCTCGGCGCTGCGGAACGAGGCGTTCAGCTCGTAACTGCCGCCCGGCGCGGCCTCGTCGCGCGCGCCCGAGGCGTGGAGAAAGAAGCCCACGGCCAAGGCCAGCACGGCGGCGCCCACGGCGACCTCGGTGATGGTGGTATCCTGCGTGGACATGGCAGCCCGCCCCTTATCCTCGCCCGGTTATGGCGCGACGCGCCGCCCGCGCCAAGGGGGAGGGCGTCATTCTGGCGTCATTCCCGCGTCATTCGGGCGCCCAGGCCTCGTAATCGCGGCGCGCGGCGGGTTCGGCGCGGCGGATCGAGCCCGCGGGCACATGGGCCTGCGCGGTGCCGGTCAGGTTCGGCAGATGCGGCTTTTCCCAGGCCTTGTGCGCGACCGGCTTCTCGGTCGGGGGTTCGTCCCAGGTGTGGTGCAGCCAGCCGTGCCAATCCGCGCCCACGCGGCTTGCCTCGGCCTCGCCGTTGAAGATGACCCAGCGCTTCTTGCCGTCCTTCGAGCGGTAGAAGATGTTGCCCTGCTCATCCTCGCCGACCTTCACGCCGTTGCGCGCGGTGTAGAGCTGCGTTCCGATGGTCTGGCCGTTCCACCAGGTCACGAGACGGTTCAGGAAACTGAGCATGGGCTGCCCTTTCGGGGTTGCGGGTCCGGTCGGGCGCGTTCTGCCCGATCCCGGCCGGGTCGTCCAGTGCCATGGCGTCGCGCGCGGGCCGCGGGGTTTCGCCGCGCCTTCGGCGCGCCGACCCGCCGGGGGCTCCGCCCCCGGACCCCCGCCGTATTTGGGGGAAGATGAAGGCGGGAACGTGCGTATCGGCGCGGCGGCGGCACGGCGAACGGGCGGACCGGGGGCAGCGCGCGGCGGGGAACGGGCGACCTTTCCGGCGCGGTGCGATTGCCCGGCCCGGCCGCTTGGCCTAATCCTGTCGCGGACGATTGCACCCAGAGGGGGGAGAGACCCATGACAGACGGCCCGACCTACGGCTTCGACACGCTCCAGATCCATGCAGGCGCCCGGCCCGACCCGGCGACGGGCGCGCGGCAGACGCCGATCTACCAGACCACGGCCTATGTGTTCCGCGATGCGGACCATGCCGCGGCGCTCTTCAACCTGCAGGAAGTGGGCTACATCTATTCGCGCCTGACCAACCCCACCGTCGCGGTGCTGCAGGAGCGTATCGCCACGCTCGAGGGCGGCGTGGGCGCGGTCTGCTGTTCCTCGGGACATGCGGCGCAGATCATGGCGCTGTTCCCGCTGATGAGCCCCGGCAAGAACATCGTCGCCTCGACCCGGCTTTACGGCGGCACGGTCACGCAGTTCAGCCAGACCATCAAGCGTTTCGGCTGGTCGGCGAAATTCGTCGATTTCGACGATCCCGAGGCCGTGCGCGCGGCCATCGACGAGGACACCCGCGCCGTCTTCGGCGAGGCGATCGCCAATCCCGGCGGCTACATCATGGATGTGCGCGCCATCGCCGATGTCGCCGATGCGGCGGGGCTGCCGCTGATCATCGACAACACCACGGCCACCCCCTATCTCTGCCGCCCCATCGAGCATGGTGCGACGCTGGTGGTGCATTCGACGACGAAATACCTGACCGGCAACGGCACGGTCACCGGCGGCTGCATCGTCGATTCGGGGAAATTCGACTGGTCGGCATCGGACAAGTTCCCGTCCCTTTCGGCACCGGAACCGGCCTATCACGGGTTGAAGTTCCACGAGACCTTCGGCCCGCTGGCCTACACGTTCCACGGCATCGCCATCGGTCTGCGCGACCTCGGCATGACGATGAACCCGCAGGCCGCGCATTACACGCTGATGGGGATCGAGACGCTGTCCTTGCGGATGGAGCGGCATATCGAGAACGCGGTGAAGATCGCCAAGTGGCTCGAGGCCGATCCGCGGGTGGAGTTCGTGACCTATGCCGGTCTCGAGTCCTCGCCCTATTTCGAGCGCGCGAAAACGGTGTGCCCCAAGGGCGCGGGGGCACTGTTCACCTTTGCGGTGAAGGGCGGATTCGAGGCCTGCGTGAAGCTGGTCGATGCGCTGGAGATCTTCAGCCATGTCGCCAACCTGGGCGACACGCGCAGCCTGATCATCCATTCGGCCTCGACCACGCACCGGCAGTTGACGCCCGAGCAGCAGGTCGCGGCGGGGGCGGCGCCCAACGTGGTGCGGCTGTCCATCGGGATCGAGGATGCCGACGACCTGATCGCGGACCTCGACCAGGCGCTGGCCAAGGCAACCGCCTGAGGCATGGCCAAAGCTACGGCCGAGACCACGAGGGGGGCGCGCGGGACGCGCCCCTTTTTTCTTGCGGAGATTGCACATAGACTGATTTCCGCCGATGGCGGTTGCGGGTCTCGGGGGGCTGTTTTCCTCGCGGGGTTTGTGCTGTAGATCGGCATCAACGGGTCGGGTCGCGCTGCGCCCCGCCCTCCGATGGCATGACCGGGGTCGGATGTGACAATCGAATTCGCGCTCTTCTTCTCGCCCGAGGGGCTTGCGCTGGCCCATCGCCAGGTGGCGGGCCATTGGGCCCTCGTGGGCGAAGCGGCCCTCGGGGACGACCTCGAGGCGGCCATGGCCGAGCTGCGCAGCGCCGCCGAGGCGCGCGGGCTGGCCAAGGACAAACAGGGCGAGGGCCGCGTGCTGCTGGTGCTGCCCGACGACCAGGTGCTCTATACCTCCTTTACCGCGCCCGCGGGCGACCCCGAGATTGTCGCGGCCCGGATCGCCGAGGGGCTGGAGGGGATGACGCCCTATGCCGTCCCCGATCTGCGCTACGACTGGCGGCCGCTCGAGGAGGACCGGGTCAAGGTCGCCGTGGTCGCGCGGGAGACGCTGGAGGAGGCCAGCCAGTTCGTCGAGGCGCATGGATTCACCGCCGGCGGTTTCGCGGCGATGCCGCCCGCCGAACGCTTCCCCGGCATCGTGCTCTTCGGCGAGGACAGGCCGGAGTTGCCCGAGCTGGAAACCGGCATGGCCTTCGGCAGCGACGACTGGGCGCAGCAGGCCGAAGCGGAGGCGGAGGCGGCTGCAGAAGCGGCAAAGGCAGAGGCGGAGGCGGCTGCAGAAGCGGAAGCCGCGGCCAAGGCGGAAGCGGACGCCGCAGCAGAGGCCGCGGCAGCAGCGGCGGAGGCCGAAGCCACAGCGACGGCAGAGGCCGAGGCGGAGGCCTTGGCTCGGGCCACGCCCGAGGCCGAACCGGAGCCTGCGCAAGCCGGTGACGGGAGCGCACCGCGCGGTGACGCGGAGCAGGCGCACCCGGCCCAGCCCGAGGCCGTCGCGGAGCCGTCTTCGGAGGAGGAGGCAGACCCCCCGCCTGCCCCGATCAGCGACCCGTCGCTGCATCAGACGATCACGCCGCTGGCCGATGAGGACGACGCCGGGACCGGGTATGCTCCGAACCCGCTGTTCGAGGCGCTGGCGCAGTCCGGCGCGGAGGCGGCGCGCGCGGACGCCCCTGTCGATGACGCCCTGTCCGCCGCGCGCGGGGCAGAACCGCAGGCCGACGCGGTGCCCGCCGCGTCACAGGCGGAACAGACGGAACAGGCGGATGACGCGGCGGCTGTCGAGGCGGCCTCGCTGCCGGATACACGGCCGGATACGGAGACCGAGGCGGCGCAGACCCCCGAGCCGCCAGCCCCTCCCCCTGCGGTCGAGGCCACGCGCGGCAAGGCCCGCGCCCCCGCGGCGGGCAAGGGTCTGACCGCGGAGAAACCCGACGGACCGGCGGCGCGCCCTGCGCGTTTCTCGCCGGTCGCGGCACAGCGCAGGGCCGCGCCCGTTGACGCCGGCGGGGAGCCGCCCGTTGCCCCCGAGGACACCGACGGCGCTGACGCCGGGGCCACACCGATGCTCAGGTTCGGCGCGCGGCGCGGCAAGGCGGGGAAACGCACGCCCAGCGGGGCGGGCAAGAGCACCGCGGGGCAGCTTGTCTCGAGCCGGGTCGGACGGCTGGGCTTCGGCGCGGGCGCGACGCGCGACGACCCCGTGCTGCACCCCGATGCCGCCCCCGCGCCGAGGCGCGACAGTGTCGCGGCTGGCATGGCGGCTGGCGCGACCAGCGGCGCGCAGGCGAAGCCGACGAGCCGCCTTGCCGCGCAGCTTGCGCGGGTGCGCGACGCGAGCAAGACACGCGAGCGCCCTGCGCCCGAGGCTCCGGCCGCCGCCGCGGACGCACCGGAAACCCCGTTGGAGATGGAGGCGACCGCCGCGCGCGACAGCGCGGCCGCGCCCGCCGGGGATCCGCGGGGCACCGCCGCAATGGCGGCCGCGGCCAAGGGCCTGTTCCGACGCCGTGGTGGCGGCGACAGGGCCGAAAGCACACGGTCGGCCCCCGCAGCTGCGGCGGAGACGGCCGGGGCCGCGGCGGAAAACGCCTTTGCCAGCGGGTTGCTGGCGCGGAAATCCGTGGAGCCGAGCGGCCCGTCCTTCCGCACCGGGCTGATCCTGACGCTGGTGCTTCTGCTGCTGCTGGCCTTGATCGCGGTCTGGTCGGTCCTGTTCCTGTCCAACAGCCCGATGGCGCGGCTGTTCCTCGGCGATCCGGCCGGCGAAAGCGCGGCGCTGTCGCTCGAGGATGCCCCCGCCGCGCCCGAAGCGATCAGCGCGCCGCCCGCGATGGGCCTGCGCGACACCGGCCCGGCGGCGCAGCCGGAGCCGGAGGTCGCGCCCGAACCCGCCCCCGAGGCGCTGGCCGCGCTGGACAGCGACGCGGCGACCGCACCCGCCACGCCGGTGCAGGAGGAGGCGGCGGGACCCGAGCCGGACCCCGGCCAGGCCCCCGCAACCGGCCCGCCCGCGGCGGAGGCGGCGCTGGCGGACCTGCCCGACATCGACGCCGAGATCGAGCTGCCCCCCCTGCCCGAAGAGGCCCTGCCCTCGCTGGAAGAGACCGAGGCGATCTATGCCTCGGACGGGATCTGGCCCCGGACGCCCGACCGGCCCTTCTTCGAAGCCTTCACCATCAGCGACGACATCTATGTCGCCTCGATCGACCCGGAAATCAGCGCGCTTGACGCGGTGGCGCTGCCTCCGGCCGGGGTGAACCCCGGCGAGATCCTGCGCCGCGTGCCGCCGCCGCCGCCCTTCGGAGCCGAGATCGACCGCGATGCCCGCGGCCTCGTGACCCCCACGCCCGAAGGCGTGCTGAGCCCCGAGGGGGCTTTCGTCGTTCTGGGGCGCCCGCCTGTCGTGGCGGTGCCGCGCCCGCGCGAGATCGCTCCGCCGCCGGAGCCGGTGCCGGATCTGGGGGTCGAGGATGCGATCCTCGGCACCTTCGAGCCGCGGCCGCGTCCCGGCGACCTGGAGGAAACCCGCGAGCGGCAGATCCTGGGCGGCCTGACGGTGACGGAACTGGCGGGGCTGCGCCCCGAATCCCGCCCCGTCTCGGCGCAGGAGGCCGCGACGCGCGCCTCGCTCTTCGCCGCGCCGCAGGGCACCGAGGGGGCGGACGCCGCCGCGCCCGAGGAGGACACGGCAACCGCGGCCCCCGCGGAGCCGGAGCCGGTGATCGCGGGCACGGCGCTGGCGGTGGCCGAATCGCTGATGCCGCGCAGCCGTCCGGGCGATATCGAGGCGATCGTGGCCGCCGCCGAGCGCGCGCCCGCCGAGGTGATCGAGGCGCGCGCCATCGCCCCGCCGCCGTCGATCCCGTCGAATGCGGACGTGACCCGCGCCGCGACCGAGCGCGACGCGATCCGGCTGCGCGACGTGAACCTGATCGGCGTGACGGGCACGCCCTCGGACCGCCGGGCGCTGGTCCGCCTGCCGTCGGGGCGCTTCATCCGCGTGGGGGTCGGCGACCGGCTGGACGGGGGACGCGTCGCGGCGATCGGCGAAGCCTCGCTGCAATACGTCCGCAACGGGCGCAACATCACGCTGGAAATCCCCGGCTGACAGGCGCTGTGGCGCGCCGGTCGGCGGGCAAGCGCCCGGTTCGGCAGGGGCGGCGCGGCATGCGCCGGAGGGGGGGCGGCGCGCGCCCCGGAATTGCAGGTAAACCCATGATGGACTGCGCGGCGTCGACGCGTTTGGCTTGACGCAAGGTTGAGGCAGCAGGCGCTTGCAGGCGCTCGGGGATGGTCGCCTTGGACCGCGGCCCGGTCACAACGGCACGGCCCGCACGCGGGCCGGTGGGCGCAAAGCGCGCGCCTTGCGGACCCAGTGGCCGGGGCGGCGCGAGGTGGCGGGCGCTGCGCGGGAGGCGCGAGGCGCGCTGAAGGCTGCGCCTGGTGCGGGGGCTGGGGCGTGCAGGCCTTGGGCAATGGCCGGGTCAGGGCACAACGGCCCGCGCGCGCGGGCCGAAGGGC
Source organism: Roseicyclus sp. (assembly GCA_025211115.1). GTDB lineage: Bacteria > Pseudomonadota > Alphaproteobacteria > Rhodobacterales > Rhodobacteraceae > Roseicyclus. The sequence continues at coordinate 13,964 of JAOARA010000348.1, forward strand.
GCGAAGCGCGCGCGCCTTGCGGGGCCTGTGGCCGGGGCGGCGCGTGGGTGGCGGGCGCTGCGCGGGAAGCGCGAGGCGCGCCGAAGGCTGCGCCCGGTGCGGGC
>JAOARA010000349.1 GCA_025211115.1 Roseicyclus sp.
CCGCCAGTCTGTGCGCGGGTTTGTGATCGTGCCGGCCTCGTCGAAGATCGCAAGCGCGTTATCCGATAGCTGCCGGAGGACTACCGGATCGGGTCCCGAAAAGCGAACGGCGACATCGGCCCCGGCAGGCGGACCGAAGACGATCTCCTCGACGCGGATAAGAGCATTGGGGAATTGCGCCGGCAGTTCGCGATTGAGACGCGCCGCAACATCGGGGATGAGTGTGGCATCGGTCGCACGCACGATCAGCTGACCGTAGCTCGCATCGGCCTGCTCAGGGTTGTAGGTCAGCATGAAGCGGCTGGCCCCTCGCCCCACAAGCGTCGTCACGTCCGTCACGATCCCCTCGCCTAAGATGATCTCCTCGAGCCGGGCCATTTCTTTATTCGAGACTCGAATGTCCGTGCCTTGCGGCATCTGGAATTCGACGTAGAATATCGGGGTGTTCGACGCCGGAAAAAAAGCCTGCTTGACCTGGCCGAAGGCCATGACCGACCAGACAGTGATTCCGACGATCGTCAGGACGACGAGCACGCGAGCGCGCAGCGCCATCCAGAGGAAACCGCGATAGGCCGAATAGATGAAGCCGCCATAGGGATCCTTGGAGGTGTCTTTCGGTGCCTTCAGAAGGAGCTTCCCGAGATAGGGTGTGACAGTTACGGCGAGGATCCAGCTCATCAGCAGCGAAATCGCGATGACCGCGAAAAGCGAGAACAGAAATTCTCCGGTGGCATCTGGCGATAGCCCAATGCCCGAAAACGCCATGATCCCGATCACGGTGGCCCCAAGCAGGGGAAACCCTGTCGCGGTCTCTGTATCGGCGGCGGCGTCTTCGGCGGACTTGCCCCGCGCCATGCCAATCAGCATGCCTTCGGCGATCACGATGGCATTGTCGACCAGCATGCCCATGGCGATGATCAGTGCCCCGAGACTGATCCGTTCCATCTCGATGCCGAAGACGGACATGAAGAACAGCGTGGAAAACACCGTGAGGCCCAACGTGGCACCCACCACCAGACCCGCGCGCCAACCCATCGTCAGCATCAGCGCCCCGATGACGATGGCCACGGATTGACCGAGGCCGACGAGAAAGCTCGAGACCGCTTCGTCGACGACCTTATGCTGTTCATAGATCGGTACGATCTCGACGCCGTCCGGCAATTCGGTCTTCAGTTGGTCCAGCCGCGCCTCGACCGATCGGCCGACCTCGACCACGTTGCGGTCGACGAGCGCCGAGACCCCGAGGGTGAAGGCCCGCGTGCCATTGTGGCGCACGATCTGGCTCGGCCGCTCCGTCTCCTCTCGGACCACGCGGGCGATGTCGTAGAGCGCAATCTGCCCGACCTCTCCGGGGGCGCCGAGCCGCAGCGCCTCTATGCCCTCGACGCTGACATAACCCGGCGGAACGGACACGCCCAGCCGAGACAGCCCTTCGCTGATCTCGCCGTTGGAGAAAACCAGGTTTTCGTCGGCGATGATACCGAGGATCTGGTCCGGTGGCAGGCCCAGTTCGGTGAGGCGCGCCGAAGGGACCGAAATGATGATCTCCTCTTCAGCCAGCCCCTGAACCTCGATCTTGGCCACCCCGTCGACGGTGACAAGGTCGCGCCGCAGTTTAGTCGCGAGGTCTCGCTGTTCCGAGGCGCTCAACCCATCGGCCGTCACAGCGTAGAACATGCCGTAGACGTCGCCGAAATCGTCATTGATGATCGGAGACTGCGCACCGGAGGGGAGCTCTCCTTCGATGTCGCGGATGCGGCGGCGCATTTCGTCCCAGACCTGCGGGATCTCGTCGGGCCCATAGGTCATCTCGATCTCGACCGTCATCTGGGCCATGCCCGGCATGGATTTCGATTCCACCCGGTCGAGCTGCTTCATCTGTTGGAGTGCGCTTTCCACGACATCGGTGACTTCCTCTTCCACCTCCATCGCCGTCGCGCCCGGATAGGGCACGAAAACGAGCGCCGTCTTGAGCGTGAAACTCGGGTCTTCGAGGCGTCCGACCGTGTTCAGCCCCCACAAACCGCCGAGAAGGCAAAAGATAATTGCCAGCCAAACGGCGACCGGACGTCGGATGCTTGCGCGGGAAATACTCGTTGTCATGGTTTCGGTTTTCCGGTCCAGGATCGCTCAGAGGCCGCGAACCGCGACTGTTTCGTTTTCCTTCAGGCGCCACCACCCGCCGGACACAACCAGTTCGTCTCCGGAGAGCCCCTCAAGCACGACGATTTCGTCGTCGTTCGGCAGCCCCAGGCGGATCGTCTTACGAGACACCCGGCCGGTCCCCTCGTCATACAGCCAGATGGACGGCTCGCTCCGGCTCGTCGTGTCTATCGCCGAGACCGGGACGACTACCAACCGCGATTGCGCACCCTCCGCGGCGGCTACGCGCACATTCGCCGTCATTCCGGGCAGCAATCTCGGGTCGATGGCGCCCTCGATTACAAACTCGACGTCATAGGTTTGGGCTGTGGGGTCTGCATCGGTCACGAATGTCCGTAGATACAGAGTTGCGTCATATCCCGGCACGGCGGGGAAAGAGGCGGTTACCCTGAATGCATCGGGCTGGGCCCGTGCCATCGCGGCGACTTCCTCGGGCAGCGAAATCCGCACCCGCATTTCACTGATGTCCTGCAACCTGGCAATCGGAGCCGCAGGGGTGACGTTCGAAACCTCCTCCAGAAAGATGCGCGCGACAATGGCGTCGAAGGGCGCGGTGATCGTGGCTTGAGCCAGGCGCCGCTCCGCTTCACGCAGGGCGACTTCTGCCTGAGCAAGCTGCGCGCGGTTCGTTTCAAGTCGGGCGTCGGTCGCCACCCCCCTCTCGGTCAGACTCAACGCACGATCGTATTCGGATTTTGCGAGGTCGAAAGAGGCCTGCGCCCGCTCCACGGCCAATTCGAAATCGACTGGGTCGAGCGCGGCAATTAAATCGCCTTTCTCAACCCGAGTCCCGGCATCTACCGTGAGGTCGGAAAGCTGACCCGAAACCTGAAAGGCGATATCCACGGTCCGGGCGGGCTCCACGCGGCCTGCCAGGCTGCGCGCCTTATCGCTATGGCGAAGCTCAGCGCGCGAAACTTCGACTGTGACCGGCTGGGCCATGTCTTGCTC
>JAOARA010000350.1 GCA_025211115.1 Roseicyclus sp.
CGTCGAAGGCGCGGACGCCCTGAGCACGGCGCAGATGCAGACCATCGCACGGCAGTTCAACCTGTCCGAAACCCTCTTCATCCAGTCCCCCGACGACCCCGCCCATACGGCCAAGGTCCGCATCTTCTTCCCCACCGCCGAGATCCCCTTCGCGGGCCACCCCACCATCGGCTGCGCCCTCCACCTCGCCGGAGAAACGGCGACCCGCATCACGCTCGAGGAACAGGCGGGCCTCGTTCCCGTCACCCTCACCCGCGACGCCAGCGGCACGCTGGCCGAGTTCACCGCGCCCAAGCTGCCGGTCCGCCACGCCGACACCCCGCCCCATGCCATGATCGCCGAGGCCCTCGGCCTCACCCCGCAGGATATCGGCCCCCACGCCCCCGGCACCTGGGAGGGCGGCCCGGCCTTCCTCTACACCCCCGTCATGACCCTCGCCGCGCTGGCCGCGGCCCGCCCGCAGGAACCCGCCTGGTCCGACCTGATGCGCGCGGCAAAGGTCGACAGCGCCTATCTCTACTCGGCCACCCCGACAGGCTACCGCGCGCGCATGTTCTCCCCCACCGCCGGCATCCCCGAGGACCCGGCCACCGGCTCGGCCAGCGCGATCCTCGCCGCGCAGCTGCTGGCCAATGACGCGCTTCCCGAGGGCACCACCACGATCCCCCTGGAACAGGGCGTCGAGATGGGCCGCCCCTCCGATATCCGCCTGACGGCAGAGGTCACGGGCGGCACGCTCGCCGCCATCCGCATCGCGGGCCGCGCCGTGAAGATCGCCGAGGGCACGATCCGCATTCCCTGACGGCTTTCCCCCGCCGCACCTCGGGCCTATATCGGGCAGCATGGTTCTCGATCTTCTCCGCCGCCTGACGGCGCCCGACCCCGCACCCCTGCCCCATGACGACGCCCGCGTCGCGCTGGCCGCCCTCCTCGTGCGGCTCGCGCGGTCCGACGGCGATTACGCCGCCATCGAGAAGGCGCAGATCGACCGCGTCCTCGCCCATCGCTACCGGCTGACCGAGGCCGAGGCGCAGGCGCTGCGCTCCGACGCCGAGGCGCTGGAGACCGAAGCCCCCGACACCGTCCGCTTCACCCGCGCCATCAAGGAGGCCGTCCCCTACGAGGACCGCGTCCACGTGATCGAGGCGCTGTGGTTCATCGTGCTCGCCGATGGCGAACGCGACACCGAGGAGGACGCGATGCTGCGCATGATCGCCCCCATGCTGGGCGTCAACGACCGCGATTCGAACCTCGCCCGGAAACGGGTGGAAGACACCCATTACCGCGACTGACCTTCCGCCGATGATCGCCGCGCTGCCGATGTATGACCGCCCCGAGCTGCGCGCCGAGACGGATGCGCTCTGGGCCGCGCTGCGCGACGCGCTCCGCGCCCGCGGCATCGCCGCACCCGAGGCGCTGACCCGCGGCCGCGACCCGTGGGAGATCTGGCAAAGCCCCGACCTCCTCTTCGCGCAGACCTGCGGCCTGCCGTTCCGCGCGCGGCTGCACGACACGGTCACGCTGGTCGCCACGCCCGATTACGCCCTGCCCGGCTGCCCGCCGGGGCATTACAATTCGGTCATCCTCGCCCGCGGGATACCGGCCCATCCCCGCCTCGCCGTCAACGACGCCCTCAGCCAATCGGGCTGGGCGTCGCTGCACGGCTGGCTCACGGCGCAGGGCATCCCCCCCGGCCCGGTCACGCTCACCGGCGCGCATGTCGCCTCGGCCCGCGCGGTGGCCGAAGGCGCGGCGGACCTCGCCGCCATCGACGCCCAGACCTGGCGCCAGCTCCTCCGCTTCGACCGCGCCGATCCCGCGCTCGAGATCGCCCGCACGGACCCCAGCCCGGCGCTTCCCTATATCACCGCCGCAAGGAACGACCCCGCCCCGATCCGCGCCGCCCTGGCCGAGGCGCTGGCCGCCCTGCCCGCCGAGACCCGCGCGGCGCTCGATCTCAACGGTATCGTGCAGATCGACGCCGCCGCCTACCGCGCCGTTCCGATCCCGCCCAATCCCTGACCATCGCCCCCGGAAACCGGCCCTCCCCGCAGGCTTACCCGTGGTCACCCTGCACAATAGCGTTGCATTTGCATCACGCATGGGCACAAATCCCCCGACCATGACCGAGACTGACCCGTGACCGCTGCCCCCGCTCCCGTCCTTTCGATCACCGGCCTGCACAAGAGCTTCGGTGCGCTCGAGGTGCTGCGCGGCGTCGACCTGGCCGCCCGCCAGGGCGATGTCGTGTCGCTCATCGGCTCGTCCGGCTCGGGGAAATCCACGCTCCTGCGCTGCCTCAACCTGCTCGAGGACAGCCAGCAGGGCGAGATCGTCTTCGAGGGCGACCCGGTGCGCTGGACAGGCACGGGCCACGCCCGCCGCCCCGCCGATACCGAACAGGTCCGCCGCATCCGCACGAACCTCAGCATGGTGTTCCAGCAGTTCAACCTCTGGTCCCACCTCACGATCCTGCAGAACGTGATGGAGGCCCCCGTCACCGTGCTGGGCCAGCCGAAGGACGAGGTCGAAGACCGCGCCCGCGCCTATCTCGCCAAGGTCGGCATCGCCGACAAGGCCGACGCCTGGCCCGCCCAGCTTTCGGGCGGCCAGCAGCAGCGCGCCGCCATCGCCCGCGCGCTCTGCATGGAGCCGCGCGCGCTGCTCTTCGACGAACCCACCTCCGCCCTCGACCCCGAGCTCGAGCAGGAGGTCGTGCGCGTCATCCGCGCGCTGGCCGAGGAAGGGCGGACCATGATCCTCGTGACCCATGACATGCGCATGGCGCGCGATCTTTCCTCCCATGTCGTCTTCCTCCACCAGGGGAAGATCGAGGAGGAGGGGCCGCCCGACGCGATCTTCGGCGCGCCCAGATCCGCGCGCCTGCAACAATTCCTCAGCCATGGCCAGGCGGCCTGACCTCTGAGGCAAGACCACCCGAACTCAACTGGGAGACTGCAAGATGAAACACCTGATCCTCACCGCGGGCCTCGTGGCCGTCAGCGCCGGCGCGGCCTTCGCCGATGCCCATGGCACGACCGTCCGCATGGGCACCGAGGGCGCCTACCCCCCCTACAACTTCATCGACGACAACGGCGAGATCACCGGCTTCGAGCGCAACGTGGGTGACGAGCTGTGCGCCCGCGCGGGCTTTACCTGCGAATGGGTCACGAACGACTGGGACAGCATCATCCCCAACCTGACCTCCGGCAACTACGACACCATCATCGCCGGCATGTCGATCACCGCCGAGCGCGAGGAAATCGTCGATTTCACGCAAGCCTACTTCCCGCCCGCGGAATCGCTTTTCGTCGGCCTCTCCGAGGACTTCACCCTCGAGGGCGCCGTGGTGGCAGCCCAGACCAACACGATCCAGGCCGGCTACATCGCCGAAAGCGGCGCGACGCTGATCGAGTTCGCCACGCCCGATGAAACCGTCGCCGCCGTCCGCAACGGCGAAGCCGACGCGGTCTTCGCCGATGGCGACTACCTGATCCCGATCGCGGCCGAGGACGCCGACCTGATGATCGTGGGCGAGCCCGTGCAGCTCGGCGGCGGCGTCGGCATGGCGATGCGCGAAGGCGACGAGCGGCTGGAAGCCTTCGACGCGGCCATCACCTCGATGAAGGAAGACGGCACGCTGAACGCGCTGATCCTGGAATGGTTCGGCCCCGAAGCCGCCACCTTCTGATCCGACGCGACAGGGGGCGGACCCGCGCGGCCTGCCCCCTTCACCTTTCATCAAGGTTAACGCGCCACCGCCCCCCTTCTCCGTTTCGGAAATATCTCCGGGGGGAGTCGCGGAACGCGATGGGGGGCAGAGCCCCCCCCGGCCGCACCGCCCGCCAAAGGCCCCGATGTTCGAGTTCTGCACCGACCCCGACACGCTCGACACGCTCCGCTGGTTCAGCTGCTACCTGACCAACGGCGCGCATTTCCTGTTCTACCAGTCCTTCCTGACCGTCTTCGCCCTGCTCGCCGTGACCGCGCCCACCGCGCTTGCCTTCGGCTTTTTCGCCGCCGCGGCCTCTCGCAGCCACATCCTGCCCGTGTCGTGGCTCGGCAAGCTCTACACCGCGATGGTCCGCGGCGTGCCCGATATCGTCTTCTTCCTCTTCTTCATCCTCGTCCTCGACCAGGCCATCGAATACACCCGCCACGTCATCGCCTGCCCCGACTGGACCGAGGACATCCGCCAAGGCGCCAACTTCCTCGTCTGCCCCGAGGCGCGCACGCCCTCCGGCAACGCGCCGCAATGGGTGCATGAGATCTACGGCTTCGCGCTGGCCGTCTTCACCTATGCCATCGTCTTCGGCGCCTTCTGCGGCAACGTGCTTTACGGCGCGATGCGCGCGGTGCCCCGCCCGCAGCTGGAAACCGCCGAGGCCTATGGCATGACGCGCGCCCAAGTCTTCTGGCGCGTCCTCGTGCCCCAGATGTGGATCTACGCGCTGCCGGGGCTGTCGAACATCTGGATGATCCTGATCAAGGCCACGCCGCTCCTGTTCCTGCTCGGCATCGAGGATATCGTCTACTGGGCGCGCGAGTTGGGCGGCTCGCGCACCTCGGCCTATCAATACCCGCACCCCGACTGGCGCTTCTGGTATTTCCTCGGGCTTCTCGTCTTCTACCTCGCCTTCACGCGGGTCTCGGAAATCGTGCTGGCGCGCGTGACCCAGCGCCTCAGCCACGGGCAGGCCACGGCGGCCGGCGAAGAGATGCGGAGGGCCGCGGCATGATCTGCCTCGAGGCGCTCCAGGACTACGGGTTGCGCTCGCTCGGCATCGGCGAGCGGCTCTTGCCGCGCGAGGATATCACGCTCTGCGAACAGGTCGTGCTGATCGGCTCGGGCATGATCTGGAACGTCTATTTCGGCGTGCTGGCGCTCGCCTTCGGCTTCGTCTTCGCCGTGGCGCTGGCGGTGGCGAAAAACCAGCGCGCGCGGCTGATCCGCAAACCGGCGGAATGGTTCATCTTCATCTTCCGCGGCTCGCCGCTCTTCATCCAGTTCTTCATGGCCTACGAGGCCTTCGTGATGCTGCCCCGCGTGGGCGTCGAGTTCACCTTTCTCGGCATCGAGATCGCGGCCGAAACCCGCTGGTTCGCCCGCGCCTGGCTGGGGGCGCTGATCGTCCTTTTCCTCAACACCTCCGCCTATGCCGCCGAGATCTTCTACGGTGCGCTGCGCGCGGTGCCCAAGGGCGACCTCGAGGCCGCGGATGCCTATGGCCTCTCGGGCTGGGGCAAGTTCCGGCGCATCACCTTTCCCACCACGATGCGGCTGGCCTGGCCCGCCTACACCAACGAGGCGATCTTCCTCTTCCACGCCACGGCGCTGGTGTTCTTCTCGTCCTTCCCCGCCTTCCAGCAGAAGGGCGACGCGCTCTATTACGCCAACTACTTCGCCGACCGCACCTTCAACCCCTTTGTCCCCTACCCGATCGTGGCGATCTATTTCGTCCTCCTGACGCTGGTCATCATCGGGGTCTTCGGCGCCATCAACACGCGCCTCAACCGCCACCTGCCCGCCGAACGGCGGCAAAGGCTGCGCATTCGCCCGCAAGTGATCAGATGAACAGTGACTACCTCCGCGAGCACGCGGAAGTGAAATCCATCCGCGTCGCCGCCGCCGACCTCAACGGCCAGCCCCGCGGCAAACGCATCGCCCGGCGCTACGCCGACAAGGCCATCGAGGAGGGCACGCGCTTTCCCTTCTCGGTCCTGAACCTCGACATCTGGGGCGAGGACATCGACGACAGCCCGCTGGTCTTCGAGGCGGGCGACCCCGACGGCGTGCTGCGCCCCACCGAGCGCGGCTTCGTGCCGATGCCCTGGCTCGACACGCCCACGGCGCTTCTGCCGATCTGGATGTTCCACGACGACGGCCGCCCTTTCGCGGGCGACCCGCGCCATGCGCTCGCCCGCGTGGTGGAGCGCTACAAGGCCCGCGGGCTGACGCCCGTGGTGGCGACCGAGCTGGAGTTCTACCTGATCGACGACCGCGGCCGCGAACTGCGCGTGCCCCCCTCGCCCCGTTCCGGCAAGCGGCGGCAACAGGCCGAGATCCTCGCCATGCGGCAGCTCGATGCCTGGGACAATTTCTTCACCTCGCTCTACGACGCCTGCGAGGCGATGGACATTCCCGCCGACACCACCATCTCCGAGGCCGGGCCGGGCCAGTTCGAGATCAACCTGATGCACGCCCCCGACGCGCTGAAGGCGGCGGATGACGCGTGGTTCTTCAAGCTCCTGGTGAACGGGCTGGCGCGCAAGCACGGCTTCGCGGCAAGCTTCATGGCGAAACCCTACCCGGAGTATTCCGGCAACGGGCTGCACACGCATTTCTCGATCCTCGACGAGGACGGGCGCAACATCTTCGACGATGGCAGCGCGCGCGGCTCGGAGGCGCTGCGCCACGCGGTGGCAGGCTGCCTGCAGGCGATGCCGGGCTCGATGCTGATCCTTGCCCCGCATGCCTCGAGCTACGACCGCTTCGTGCCGGGCGCGCATGCGCCCACGGGGATCGCCTGGGCCTACGAGAACCGCACCACCGCGCTGCGCATCCCCTCGGGCAGCCCGGCCGCGCGCCGGATCGAGCATCGCGTCGCGGGCGGCGACATCAACCCCTACCTGCTGATCGCGGCCATCCTCGGCGCGGCGCTGAACGGGATCGAGGACGCCGCCGAGCCGCCGCCGCCGGTGACCGGCAACGCCTACGAGCAGGACCTCGCGCAGCTGCCGCGCGACTGGCAAGGCGCGATAGATGCGTTCGCGGACAGCGCCGAGATCGCGCGCATCTTCCCGCCCGAGCTGATCGCCAATTTGTTGGCGACCAAGCGGCAGGAGCTGCACTACATGGCCGAACTGTCGCCCGAGGAGCAGACCGAGCTTTACCTCGACACGGTCTGACCCCGCGCCCACAGGATCTTGCAAGATCCTGTGCCAGACCCTTGCAAGGGTCTGGTCACGCCCTTGCAAGGGCGTGCGCAAACCTCTTGCAAGAGGTTTGCCCCCCTTGCCCTGCCCGCCGTGCGGGCATAGCTTCCTACCATCCGTTCACGCGAGACCCCCATGCATATCGGCATCCTGCAGACCGGCCATGTCCCCGACGAAGTCGCGGCACGGGACGGCTCCTATTCCGAGCTTTTCGCGCGGCTCTTCGCGCATCGGGATTTCACCTTCACCACCTGGTCGGTGGTCGACATGGACTTCCCCGAAAGCGCGCAGGATGCCGACGGCTGGCTTGTCACCGGCTCGCGTCACGGCGCCTACGAGGATCACCCTTTCATCCCGCCGCTCGAGGCGCTGATCCGCGCCATCCGCGATGCAGGCAAGCCGCTTGTGGGCATCTGCTTCGGCCACCAGGTCATCGCCCAGGCCCTCGGCGGGCGGGTGGTGAAATTCCCCGGCGGCTGGGCCGTGGGGCGCAAGACCTACCGCATCGGCGGGCGCGAGGTGGCGCTGAACGCCTGGCACCAGGACCAGGTGGTCGCGCTGCCGCCCGGCGCGACCGTGCTGGGCTCCAACGACTTCACCTGCAACGCGGTCTTTGCCATCGGCGACCGCATCCTGACCGTGCAGCCGCACCCGGAGTTTCCCGCCTCGGTCGTCGAGATGCTGGCCGAGCACCGCGCGGCCACGGTTCCCGCGCCGCTGGTCGCGGCCGCGCGCGCGCAGCTCGATCAGCCGACCGCCAGCCGCCTCGTGGCCGACTGGCTCGCCGATGTGCTGGAGGGCGCGCCCGCGACCCGCATCCCCTTTGCAGAGGCGGCCCGCGCATGAGCTCCGACTCCGTCGCCCGGCTGCTCGACCAGCTTCCCGAGGTCGCCCGCATCTACCTAGAAGGCCGCGCCATCGACGAGGTCGAGTGCATCGTGGCCGACCTGGCCGGCGTCGCCCGCGGGAAGGCCATGCCGGGCGGCAAGTTCGCCCGCCAAAGCCATTTCTACCTGCCCAACTCGATCTTCTTCCAGACCATCACCGGCGACTGGGCCGACGAGGTCGCCGACGGGTTCACCGAACCCGACATGATCCTGACGCCGGATTACAGCACCGCCACGCCCGCGCCCTGGACGGCGGACACCACGCTTCAGGTGATCCACGACATCAACGACCAGGCCGGCAAGCCGGTGCCCTACGCGCCGCGCAACGTGTTGAAGCGGGTGGTCGATCTCTACAACGCGCGCGGGTTGCAGCCCATCGTCGCCCCCGAGATGGAGTTCTACCTCGTCGCCCCCAACACCGACCCTGCCCGCGAGATCGAGCCGCCGATGGGCCGCTCGGGGCGGCGCGCCGCCGCGCGGCAGGCCTATTCGATGTCGGCGGTCGACGAATACGGCAAGGTGATCGACGACATCTACGATTACGCCGAGGCCATGGGCCTCGAGATCGACGGCATCCTGCAGGAGGGCGGCGCGGGTCAGATCGAGCTGAACCTGCGCCACGGCGACCCGGTGCGGCTGGCCGACGAGATGTTCTTCTTCAAGCGGATGATCCGCGAGGCCGCGCTGCGCCACGACTGCTACGCGACCTTCATGGCGAAACCCATCGAGGGCGAGCCGGGCAGCGCGATGCACATCCACCATTCGGTGATCGACATCGCCACGGGAGAGAACATCTTTTCCACCCCCGAGGGCGCCGAGACGCCGGTTTTCCTGCATTTCATCGGCGGCATGCAGCGCAACCTGCCTGCCGTGATCCCGCTGCTGGCCCCTTACGTGAACAGCTACCGCCGCTACGTCCCCGACTTCGCCGCGCCCATCAACCTCGAATGGGGGCGCGACAACCGCACCACGGGCCTGCGCGTGCCCGTCTCGGAACCCGCCGCGCGGCGGATCGAGAACCGGCTGCCGGGGATGGATTGCAACCCCTATCTGGGCATCGCGGCCTCGCTCGCCTGCGGGCTGGTCGGGCTGATCGAGGAAACCGACCCCTCCGATCCTTTCACCGGCGACGCCTACCAGATGGAAAGCGGAGTGCCGCGGGGCCTTGGCGATGCGCTGGGGCTTCTGCGTGCGAACGGCACCATCCAGCAAGTGCTGGGCGAGGAGTTCTGCCGCGTCTATTCCGCCGTCAAGGAGCTGGAATACAACGAGTTTCTGCAGGTGATCTCGCCCTGGGAGCGTGAACACCTGCTGCTGAACGTATGAACCCGCTCTATCGCAACGACCGACAGGGCGACCACGCCCCCAGCTGGTATGCCGCCAGCCTGCCGCCCGAGCCTGCGCGGCCCTCGCTGACGGGGGCCGTCGAGGTGGATGTCGCCGTGATCGGCGCGGGCTTCACCGGGCTTTGGGCCGCGCTGACGCTGGCGCGCGCGGGCCGCCGGGTGGTGGTTCTGGACGCGCATCGCGTGGGTTTCGGTGCCTCGGGGCGGAACGGCGGGCAGTTGAACCTCGGGTTCAACCAGTCGCAACGCGAGTTGGAGGCGCAGCTGGGCGAGACACGCGCCACGGCACTCTGGGACATGGCCGAGGCCGCCCGCGCGCAGGTGCGCGACTTCTGCGCCACCCACGCGCCCGAGGCGAGCTACCGCCCCGGCGCGGCCTATGGCATCTACGCCCAGACCGCCCTTGCCGGGCTGAGGGCGGAGGCCGCGCACCTCGAGCGGCGGTATGGTTACCGGACCGAGGTTCTGGGCCAGCGCGGCTTTGCCGAGCTGGTGAAATCGCCGCTCTACCGCGGCGGCATGATGGACCCCGGCGGCGGCCATGTGCAGCCGCTTGCCTATGCCCGCGCGCTCGCCCGCGCGGCGGAGGCGGCGGGCGCGGTCATCCACGAGACGACCGAGGTGACGGCGATCACGCCGCGGCCGCGGTTGGTGCTGACCACGCCGCGGGGGCAGGTCACGGCGGGGCATGCCATCGTTGCGGGCAACGGCTACCTGCCCGATATCCTGCCGCAGGTGAACGCGCGGGTGATGCCGATCAACAGCTTCATCGCCGCGACCGAGCCGCTGCCCGACCGCTGGCAGGAGGTCCTGGCCGAGGATATCTGCGTGGCGGATTCGAAATTCGTGGTGAACTACTACCGGTTCAGCGCCGACCGGCGGTTCCTGTTCGGCGGGCGCGAAAGCTACGGCATGGGCTTTCCCAAGGATATCCGCGCGCCGCTGGTGGCGCGGATGGAGCGGCTGTTTCCGCAGCTCAAGGGCGTCGGCATCACCCATGTCTGGGGCGGCGCGCTCGGCATCACGATGAGCCGCCTGCCCCATGTCGCGCGCGTGGCCCCCAACATCCTGTCGGGCGCGGGGTTCTCCGGGCATGGCGTGGCGCTGTCGGGCATGGCCGGGCGCGTCATGGCCGAGGCGGTGATGGGACAGGAAGACGGGCTTGCGCATTTCGAGGCGCTCCCCGTCCCGCGCTTTCCGGGCGGCACCGCGCTTCGCGCGCCGATCCTGACGCTGGCGATGACCTGGTACGCGCTGCGCGACCGTTTGGGCGTCTGACCCCCCATATCTTGCGCGACAATTGCATGACATCGCGTCACGGCGCTGGATTTCGGGCGCTTAACAGGATAAGAAATCCGAAAGAGAAGATTTCGAAAAGGTGAAACCATGGCGCTCGCACCCAATGTCTACGACGCCGAGCCGATCCCCGAGGGCGCGCGCGCCGAGATCGACAGGCTTCTTCAATCGGGCGACCTGTTCCGCTACACCGCGCCAGCGGATGCGCCCGTGGCGCTCTTGGAGCGTGAGTTTGCCGACATGATGGGCGTGAAATACGCGCTGGCCGTCTCCTCCTGCTCGGCGGCGATTTTCCTGTCGCTCGAGGCGCTTGGCCTGCAGGCCGGCGCGCGGGTGCTGATCCCGGCCTTCACCTTTGCCGCCGTGCCCTCGGCGGTGGTTCACGCGCGCCTCCAGCCGGTGCTGGTCGAGGTGGGCGAGAATTACCGCATCGACATGGCGGATTTCGCGGCCAAGCTCGACGACAGCATCGAGGCCGTCATCATCAGCCACATGCGCGGCCATACGTCCGACATGGACGCGATCATGGCGCTCTGCACCGCGCGCGGCATCCCGGTGATCGAGGATGCGGCCCATTCTCTCGGGACGCTCTGGCACGGGCAGAAGATCGGGACGATCGGCAAGATCGGCTGTTTCAGCTTCCAGTCCTACAAGATGATCAACGCGGGCGAGGGGGGCATCCTGATCACGGATGACGCCGATCTTGTCGCGCGCTGCGTGATCATGTCGGGCGCCTATGAGCACAACTGGAAGAAGCACAAGGGGCCGGAAGGGCAGAACGACCCCGAGCTGGCGCTGGCCTTTGCGCGCTGGCAGAACCGGCTGCCGCTCTACAACATGCGGCTGCAGAACCTCTCGGCTGCCGTCATCCGCCCGCAGCTGCCCGAGCTGGAACGCCGGGTGCGCGACGGGCTGGCGAACCATGATTACGTGGCCGAGCTGCTGAACGCCTCGCCCTGGCTGGACGTGCCGCCGCCGCTTGCGCCCGAGACGCGGGCACCGGATTCGATCCAGTTCAACCTCGTGGGCTTCGACAGCGATGCCGAGGCGAAAGCCTTTGCCGAGGCCGCCGAGGCGCGGGGCGTGAAGGTGCAGATCTTCGGTCTTTCGACCGACAACGCGCGGGCCTTCTGGAACTGGCAGTTCATCCCCGGTGAGCGGCAGGAGCTGCCGCAGACGCGGGCGATGCTGATGCGCGCCTGCGACGTGCGGCTGCCGGTTCGGCTGACGAAGCCCGAGCTGGATTTCATCGCCGATGCGCTGACAGCCGCGGCCGAGGACGTGAAGGGCGCGCCGCTCGCCTACGGCACCTGAGCCGCGCGGCCCGTCTTTTCGCCTGCGAAACACATCGGAACCCGGCGCGCTGACGCCGGGTTTCGTCGTTTTCACGGGGGCGATTGCGGGCGGCTTCGGGCCGGTCTAGCGTGGCGCAAATCTTTCGCCCGGAGACCGCCATGAAAGACCACGCGCCCAATTCCTGGGAAGCCCGCGCCGAGGCGCATTCGCTTTACGGGTTCACCGACCTGCCCTCGATCCGCGAGCGCGGCACGGTCGTGGTGACCCATGGCGAGGGGCCCTATATCGTCGACACCAACGGCAAGCGCTATCTCGATGCGAACTCGGGCCTGTGGAACATGGTGGCGGGCTTCGATCACAAGGGGCTGGCCGAGGCCGCCAAGGCGCAATACGACCGCTTTCCGGGCTATCACGCGTTTTTCGGGCGGATGTCGGACCAGACCGTCGCGCTCTCCGAGCGGCTGGTCGAGGTCTCGCCCTTTCCACGGGGCAAGGTGTTCTACACCAATTCCGGCTCCGAGGCGAATGACACCATGGTCAAGATGCTGTGGTTCCTCGCGGGTGCCGAGGAGCAGCCGCAGCGGCGCAAGATCCTGACGCGGTGGAACGGCTATCACGGGGTGACGGCGGTCTCGGCCTCGATGACGGGCAAGCCCTACAACTCGGTCTTCGGCCTGCCCCTGCCGGGGTTCATCCACCTGACCTGCCCGCATTACTGGCGCTACGGCGAGGCGGGCGAGAGCGAGGCCGCGTTCACCGCGCGGCTGGCGCGCGAGCGGGAAGAGGTGATCGCGCGCGAAGGCGCGGAGACGATCGCGGGCTTCTTCGCCGAGCCGGTGATGGGCGCGGGCGGGGTCATTCCGCCCTCGGCGGGGTATTTCCAGGCGGTTCAGCCGATCCTGAAGAAACACGGGATTCCCCTGATCGCCGACGAGGTGATCTGCGGCTTCGGGCGGACGGGAAATACCTGGGGCTGCGAGACCTATGACTTCGTGCCGGATGCGATCATCTCGTCCAAGGCGTTGACGGCGGGGTATTTCCCGATGGGGGCGGTGATCCTGGGCCCCGAGATGACCGACCGGCTGCAGGCCGCCATCGACCCGATCGAGGAGTTTCCGCACGGGTTCACGGCGTCGGGCCACCCGGTCGGCTGCGCCGTGGCGGTGAAGGCCATCGACGTGGTGCTGGAGGAAGGGCTGCTCGAGATGGTGCGCGCGGGCGCGGGCCGGATGGAGGCGGGGTTGCGGCGGATCGCCGAGCATCCCAACATCGGCGAGCTGCGCGGCGTGGGTTACATGTGGGCGCTCGAAGCGGTGAAGGACCGCGACGGCAAGGTGCCCTTCGACGGGTCGCTCTCGGTCAGCGAGCGGATCGCCAACACCTGCACCGATCACGGGCTGATCTGCCGCCCGCTGGGGCAATCGGTGGTGCTGTGCCCGCCCTTTACCATCACGGACGGGCAGATGGACGAGATGTTCGAGAAGCTCGACGCGGCGCTGAAGCAGGTCTTCGCCGAGGTGGCCTGAGCTCGCGGCGGCGGAGAGGGCGGGATATTCTGGGGGCTCTGCCCCCTTCGGCCTTCGGCCTCCCCCCCGGAGTTGTATCTGCCAAGATGAAGGGGGGACGGGCGCGCGTTAACCTTGATGCGGGGTTAACGGGTCGCTGCCTCTGCGCAATAGGCGGCGGCGGCGGTGACGCGGTCGGTCATGTAGAAATGGTCGGGATTGGTGGGGCGGGTTTCGGCCTGCAGACGCGCCGCGGCCTCGGCGAGGCGGGCCGCGGTGGCCGGATCGGGCGCGATCACGCAGTCCGAGAGATCGGCCATGGCGGCGCGGTAGACGGCCTCGGCGGAACCGGGCGCCGGAGGGCGCTCGATCCCGAGCAGGGCGCATCCGGCCAGGAGCGGCAGGGCGAGACATACAAGGGCACTGGTACGGAACACGGGGGGGGGGCCTGCGCGCTGTGCGGCTTACATCTTGCTGAGCTTGGACTGCAGATCCGCAAGCTGGCGCTTTATGTCGTCCAGCTCCTCGGTGGCGGAGCGGTCGCTGTCCTCGGACTGCGGCTCGGGGCCGGACCATTGGCCGGACATGCCCCCGGTCATGGCCTTCATGAAGGCCTCTTGCTGGGCGCGCATCGCCTCGAACCCCGGCATCCGCGCCATCGGGTTCATCGCGGTCATGTTCTCCATCATCTTCGACTGGCCCTGCTTCAGCATGTCGAAGGACATGGCGAGGAAATCGGGCACGACCGAGCCGCCCTGGGTGGAGTAGCTGCGCACGAGGTCGGTCAGCACGGTGATCGGCAGCACGTTCTCGCCGCGGCTTTCATGCTCGGCTATGATCTGCAGCAGATACTGGCGGGTCAGGTCGTCGCCGGATTTCAGGTCGACGATCTTGACGTCGCGGCCGGTGCGGATGAAGCCCGCGATATCCTCGAGCGTGACGTAATCGGAGGTTTCGGTGTTGTAGAGCCTGCGGCTCGCATACCGCTTGATGAGGAGCGGTTCGCCCTGGTCCGCCATTGGTGTCATTCCCTTCCCGCAGTGCAGCACGGGGCAGCCTACGCCTGTGGACGGGAAATGCAAAGTCTATGTGCAGGGGCAGAAACGTGAAGGGCGAGCCGGGAGGAGGCTCGCCCTTCTGGTATTCATGCCGGTGGGGAGGACACCGGCACGAAATCCGTGCCGTGCGGCGCTGCGATTACTTCGCGGCGGCCTTCTTGGCGGCGGTGGTCACCTCGGCGGTGGCCTTCTTGACGGCGGCGGTCGCCTCTTCGGTGGCTTCCTTGCCGGCGGCCATCATCAGCTCGACGGTTTCCATCTGCACCTTCTTGGCGATCTCGGCGAAGGCGGCCATGTGCTCGGCGGCCATCTCGGCCTGGGCCGAGGCGAAATCGGTCATCGCCTTGGTGTAGTCGGTCGGCTCGGCCTTGACGGCGGTCACGTCGGCCATCTTGGCGAGCGTGTCCTTGGTCCACTTGGCCGACAGGTCGGTCGACTTTTCAGCGGCGTCGAGGGCGACCTTCGACATCTTTTCGCCCATCGCGGCGGAGGTCTTGAACGCGTCGTTCATGGCGGTCATGTCCATCGGGAACGCGCCCATCATGTCGGACATCATCGTGGTGAAGTCGGTGGTCTTGGAAGCAGCCATTGGTCTTCTCCGGGGTTTCGCCCCATGACCGGGGCTTTCTGCGTATGCGAGCAATATGCATGCTGCAGTGCAGCATGTCAAGAATTATTCTGCACCGCAGCATGGGCCGGAGATTGGAAGGCGGATCAGCCGGTTACGCTTTCCGCCACGTAAGTGCCGGGGGCCGGGCAGAGCACCGGGTAGCCGTCCGAGCCCGGCGTGCGGGCCGGAATCATCTCGCCCGACCGCGGCGAGAGCCAGCTGTCCCAATGCGGCCACCACGATCCTTCGTGATAGGCGGCTTCCTCTTTCCAGGCGGCGGGGGTGCCGATCACCTCGGGGCCGCGCCAATGGCCGTATTTCTTCTTGGAGGGCGGATTGACGATGCCCGCGATGTGCCCGCTTTCCGACAGGATGAAGGTCTTGTCCTTCGATCCCATCTGCACCATGCCGCGGAAGCTGTCCTTCCAGGCGGCGATGTGGTCGGTCTCGCAGGCGATGGCACAAATGGGCAGCTTCACGTCCGAGACATGCAGCCGCTCGCCCATCAGTTCGAATCCGTCCCCGGCGAAGCCGTTGGCCTGGCACAACCCGCGCAGGTATTGCACCGTCATCTTGCCCGGCAGGTTGGTCGAGTCGCCGTTCCAGTAGAGCAGGTCGAAGGCCGGCGGCGCCTCGCCCATCATGTAGCTGCGCACGGCGGGGCCATAGACGAGATCCTTGGCCCGCAGGTAGCTGAAGGTCTTGGACATGTAATAGCTGTCGAGATAGCCCTCGGCCTCGACCTGCCGCTCGATGGCATCCACGAAATCATCGTCGAGGAAGGGCGTGAATTCGCCCTGGTCGGTGAAATCGGTCAGCGTGGTGAAGAAGGTGGCCGATTTCACGCGGCTCTGCCCGCGCTTTGCCTTGAGCGCCAGCGTCAGCGCAAGGGTGGTGCCCGCGACGCAATAGCCCACGGCGTTCACCTGTTTCTCGCCGGTGATCTCGCAGGCGACATCGATCGCCTTGAGATACCCCTGTTCGATATAGGTCTCGAACCCGGTCTCGGAGTAGCTGGCATCGGGGTTCTTCCAGCTGACCACGAAGAGCGTGTAGCCTTGGTCGACGATCCAGCGGATCAGCGAGTTCTGCGGCTTGAGGTCGAGGATGTAGAACTTGTTGATCCAGGGCGGAAAGACGATCAGCGGGGTCTTGTGGACCTGTTCGGTCGTCGGCGCATACTGGATCAGCTCCATCATCTCGTTGCGGTAGACGACCGAACCGGTGGCGGTCGCGAGGTTCTCGCCCACGGTGAAGGCCTTGGGGTCGGCCAGCACCGGCAGGATCTCGCCATGCCGCGCCTCGAGGTCGCGCACGAGGTTCTCGAGCCCTTTGACAAGGCTTTCGCCCTCGGTCTCGACGGCGCGTTCCAGCGCGTCGGGGTTGGTGGCGAGATAGTTGGTGGGGGAGAACAGGTCGATCATCTGGCTGGCGAAGAACTCCACCCGCCGCTTGTCGCGGGGGGTGAGCCCCTCCAGCTCGGCCACCGCCTTGCGCATGGTTTCGGCCGAGATGAGATACTGGTTCTTGACGAAGTTGAAATAGGGGTGCGTCTTCCACAGCGGGTTCGAGAACCGCTTGTCGCCTGGAAGATCCTGGGCCTGATCGAGCGTCAGGTGGCCCTGGGCCAGCTCCTTCTGGACTTCCATGTACTGCGTCAGCGCCTGTCCCCAGTATTGCGCCTGCCGCTCCATCATCTTGGCGGGGTTGGTCAGCGCCTCCTGCCACATGGCCATGCCGGCCTTCATCATCAGGTCCTGGCCGGGCCCTTCGAGCCCCGCGTCGCCGGGCTTTCGCGCGCCGAGCGCGGTGACGAGACGCTTCGAGAGATCCTCTATCCGTGCAAGGTTCTCGTTCAGCCGTTCGAGGTTCTCACCCACTGCGCTCTCCTTCGGGTCGTCGCGTGCCACCTTGATTTTACCTCGCAACTCGTCCAACTACACCCTAGCTGCGCCAAGGTGAGGGGGCAAAGCGACGAATTGATCCGGGGCGGTGCCATGGCCGTGGATCATAAGGCAGGAGACGTCGATGCGATACATGCTCACCTACGATTTCATGGAATCCATGCGCGTGACGAACCAGTGGATGGGCTCCACGGCGCGCGCGATGTGTTCCTATCCGCAGCTCGGATTGAGCGCGAATCCCATGATCCAGCTGACCCGCGCCTGGGGCGAGGTCACGGAACGCAGCTTTGCGCGCATGTCGGTCAAACCCGACTGGGGGATCTACTCGATCCCGGCCGAGGACGGGCGCGATCACATCGTTTCGGTCGAGACCGTGGTGCCGCGGCCCTTCGGCGACCTGATCCGCTTCAAGGTGCAGGGCCGCGCGCCCACGGGGCGCAAGGTTCTGCTGGTGGCGCCCATGTCGGGGCATTACGCGACGCTCCTGCGCTCGACCGTCGTCAGCCTGCTGCCCGATTGTGACGTCTACATCACCGATTGGCACAATGCGCGCGACATTCCCGTCAGCGCGGGCAAGTTCGACATCGAGGATTACACCCTCTACCTCGTCGATTTCCTCAAGGCGATGGGCCCGGACACCCATGTCATCGCCGTCTGCCAGCCCGCGCCGCTGGCGCTGGCCGCGACCGCCTACCTGGCCGAGGAAGACCCCGAGGCGCAGCCGCGCACGCTGACGCTGATCGGCGGGCCGATCGACCCCGACGCGGCGGCGACGGATGTCACCGATTTCGGCAACCGCGTCACCATGGGGCAACTGGAAAAGATGGTGATCCAGCGCGTCGGCTTCAAACATGCGGGCGCGGGGCGGCTGGTCTATCCGGGCCTGCAACAGCTGACCTCCTTCATGGCGATGAACGCCGAGAAGCACGCCAAGGCCTTTACCGACCAGATCCTGCGCGTCGCCAAGGGCGAAGCCAGCGACCATGACAAGCACAACAAGTTCTACGACGAGTATCTCGCCGTGATGGACATGACGGCGGAGTTCTACCTCTCGACCGTCGAGCGCATCTTCAAGGGGCTGGAGATCGCGCAGAACCGCTTTACCGTCGATGGCAAGCAGGTGGATATCGGCAAGATCACCACCGTCGCGGTCAAGACGGTCGAGGGCGGCAAGGACGACATCTCGGCCCCCGGCCAATGCGTCGCGGCGCTGGATCTCTGCACCGGGCTGCCGGACGGGAAAAAGGCCAGCTACCTCGAGCCGAACGCCGGGCATTACGGCATCTTCGCCGGCAAGTCCTGGCGCGAGAACATCCGCCCGCTGGTGCTGGAGTTCATCGACGCCAATTGCGAAGCGCCCAAGACACCGGTCCGCGTCGTCAGCTGAAACCGGCTTCCAACACGATATGAAAAGGCCGCGGAGCGATCCGCGGCCTTTTTCTTTTCGGCCACTCAAGGGCGAATGGGCCGACCACTAGCGCCAAGGATTACAGTTTCGCAACCTGCCCCCAGACTTATCCACAGGTCGCCCGGTGCCTATCCCGCGGTCCATCCGCCGTCGATCAACAGCGATGTGCCCGTCACCATCGCCGCCGCGTCCGAGGCAAGGAAGACGACCGCGCCCATGATGTCCTCGACCTCGGCCACGCGGGGCAGCTTGATCTTGGACATGATCCAGGCGCGCTTCTCGGGGTCGGCGAAGGTGGGCTTGCTGAGCTCGGTCATCACGAAGGTCGGGCAGATCGTGTTGACCCGGATCGCCCGCGGCCCCCATTCGATCGCCATCGCCTTGGTCATCCCCTCCAGCGCGTGCTTGCTGGCGCAATAGACCGCCCGGTCGATGCCGCCGACATGGCCCATCTGGCTGGAGACCTGCAGGATCGCGCCGCCCCCCTCCATCCGCGCGGCGACGGCCTGGGCCAGGAAATAGGCGGCCTTGACGTTGATCTCCATCACCGCGTCGTAGTCTTCTTCCTGCGTGTGCAGCGCCGGGGAATGGCGGGCGAGGCCCGCGGAGTTGCACAGGACATCGACCGGCCCCACGGCATCGAGCAGCGCCGCCACGGCGGCCCGGTCGGTCACGTCGAGCGCGTGGCCCTCGGCCGAGAGGCCCGCGGCCGTCATCGCGTCCACGGCCTCGGCCAGCGGCCCCGCGCCGCGGGCGACCATCACCACATGCGCCCCCGCCTCGGCCAGCGCCACGGCGCAGCCAAGGCCGATGCCGCGCGAGGCACCGGTCACCAGCGCGCGCTTGCCGTCGAGCCGGAAGGAGGGGGTGCGGGGAAGGGTCATGGCGTCACCTTTCTGTCAGGGGCGATACCCACCCCATCTCTGTCCCGGAAATATGGTGGGGGGGCAAGGGGGGCAAAGCCCCCCAAAAAGGGGTGGGCGGGCGGGCCCGCCCACCCCATAAAAATCATTCCGCCGCGTCCCGGTAAGGCGCGCCCTCGCCATAGGGCACGTTCACGCCCCCATACCGGCGCACCCGGATGTTGCATTGCTCGGCATGGCCCACGAACCCCTCCCGCATGCAGAGCCGCGAGCCGTATTCGCCGACCAGCCTCGCCGCCGCGTCGGTCCGCCCGCGCTGGTAGGAATGCGGCTTGATGAACTTGCCGCCCCAGCGCCCGCCCGTGTAGCGTCCCGCGCGCTTCGTCGGCCGCGTGTGGTTCGTGCCGATCACCTTGTCGCCATTGGCGCCATTCGTGCGCGGCCCGAGGAAGAGCGCGCCGTAATTGGTCATGTTCTCGAGATACCAGTCGTCGCGGTCGGTCATGACCTGCACGTGTTCATAGGCCATCTCTTCCGAGACCTTCAGCATCTCGTCGTGATCGGCGCAAAGGATCACGTCGCCATACTCCTCCCAGCTGACGCGGGCGGTTTCGGCGGTGGGCAGGATCTGTAGCAGCCGCTCCACCTCGGCCAGCGTGGCCTCGGCCAGCTTGCGGGAATTGGTGATCAGGCAGGCGGGCGAGTTGTAGCCATGCTCGGCCTGCCCCAGAAGATCGGTCGCCACCAGCTCGGCATCGACCGTGTCGTCGGCGATCACCATCGTCTCGGTCGGGCCTGCAAAAAGGTCGATGCCCACGCGGCCGAACAATTGCCGCTTGGCCTCGGCCACGAAGGCGTTGCCGGGGCCGACCAGCATGTCGACGGGCGCGATGCTCTCGGTGCCCAGCGCCATGGCGCCCACCGCCTGCACGCCGCCGAGGACGAGGATCTCGTCCGCGCCGCCCTCATGCATGGCGGCCACGATGGCCGGATGCGGCGCGCCGTTCACGGGGGGCGCGCTGGCCACGATGCGCTTCACGCCCGCGACCTTGGCCGTCAGCACCGACATGTGGGCCGAGGCGACCATCGGGAACTTGCCGCCGGGCACGTAGCAGCCCACGGAATTCACCGGGATGTTGCGGTGCCCGAGGATCACGCCCGGCATCGTCTCGACCTCGATGTCGCGCATCGACGCCTTCTGCGCCTCGGCGAAGCGGCGGATCTGGGTCTGGGCGAAGCGGATGTCTTCCATCTCGCGGGTCGTCACGCGGCTCATCGCCGCCTCGATCTCGGAGGGTGTCAGGCGGAAGGCCGCGGGCTCGTAGCCGTCGAATTTCGCTGACAGCTCGCGGACGGCGGCATCGCCGCGCGCCTCGATATCGCCGAGGATCCCCTCGACGGTGGCCCGCACGCGGGCGTCATCCTCGGCCCGCTCGTCCGCGGGTTTGCCACGCTTGAGATACTCGGCCATCGCTCATCCCTCCCCGGTTGGTCGGGGCAAGGATAGCGGGGCCGCAAGCCGGGGCAAGCGGTTTCTGCATACGTTTGCAAAAGCCGTAAGGTCAGGCCAGCGCCAGCCCGTCCGCGCCGAAGAAATGCAGCCGCCGGGCGGCGAAGCGCAGGCCCACCCGCTCGGCCAGCCGCACGGGGCTGTCGCCATCGACGCGGACCGTGACCTTCCCCACCGCGCCGCAATCGACGATCAGGAAGGTGTCGGCGCCGAGGTATTCGACAAGGTCCACCACCCCCTCGACGTCCCCCTCGCCCGGCGCGCAGATCTCGATCGCCTCGGGCCGGATGCCCAGCTTGACCGCCCCGTCACAGCCCGGTGCGGCGCCGCTGCGCCCGTCCTGAAGGTGGTATTCCCCGCCCGAGACGGTGCAGGGCAGGATGTTCATCTTGGGGCTGCCGATGAACTCGGCCACGAACAGGTTGGCGGGGTGTTCATACAGCTCGCGCGGGGTGCCGACCTGCGCGATGGTGCCGAAATCCAGCACCACGATCCGGTCGGCCAGCGTCATCGCCTCGACCTGGTCATGGGTCACGTAGATCATGGTGGAGGCCAGGTGCTGGTGCAGCTTGGCGATCTCGTAGCGCATTTCCACGCGCAACGCCGCGTCGAGGTTCGAGAGCGGCTCGTCGAAGAGGAAGGCCGTGGGGTCGCGCACGATGGAGCGTCCGATGGCCACGCGCTGACGCTGCCCGCCCGACAGGTCCTTGGGCCGCCGGTCGAGGTATGGCTCGAGCCGCAGGACGCGGGCGGCCTCGCCCACCTTGGCCTCGATCTCCGCCTTGGGCGCACCCGCGGTTTTCAGCGAAAAGCCCATGTTCTCGGCCACCGACATATGCGGGTAAAGCGCGTAGGACTGAAACACCATCGCCAGCCCGCGCTTGCTGGGCGGCTCGGCGGTGGCGTCGCGCCCGTCGATGCGGATTTCCCCGCGGCTGGTCTCCTCCAGCCCCGCGATCATCCGCAGAAGCGTGGATTTCCCGCAGCCCGAGGGGCCGACGAAGATCACGAATTCCCCGTCGCCGATGGACAGGTCAACGCCCTTGATGACCTGCACCTCGCCGAACCATTTCTCGACCGATTTCAGCTCGATGGCACCCATATCAGTTTCCCCCTGCGGAGGGGCTGGCCCAGGCGAGCCAGACCGCCGCGGTCCATGTGAAGGTGCCGCCGCCCGCGGGCGTGCCGTCGAGCGGGTCGAAATACTCGGCAAAGCCGTTCTCGACGATCAGCCGCGCGGTGTCGGCGCGGATGCGCGCGGCCTCCGCCTCCAGCCCCTGCTCGGCCATGCCGGTGGCGGCCATGAAATTCATCACCGCCCAGACCGGCCCGCGCCAGTAGCGCAGGCTGTCGAACTTCGGCCCCTCGGGGTCGTAGCTGGGCAGCGCGTAGGTGGCGCACTCCAGCATGCGGTGCAGCGTGGGCACCGCGCGGGCGTCGTCCAGCCCGCCCCACCACGCAAGGCAGGACGCGTTCGAGACCGAGCCCGCGAAATTCCCCGTCCGAAGGTTCCTGGCGTCGTAGGCCCCGATCGCGGGGTTCCAGAGCGTCTCGGCCCCCGCTTCCAGATGCGCGATCCAGCCGTCGATCTCGGTCTCGTCCTCGCCCAGCTCGCGGGCCATCGCCTTGAGGTCGCGCGCCGAGCGCAGCGCGGTGAAGGTCAGTGTCGGATCGGCCACGCGGAAGGGGCTTTCGGCGGCAATCGCCGCCTCGTCCCAGCGGCGCTCGCGGGCGAATTGCACCAGCCAGATGAAGCGGTCGTAATCGGCCTGCGTGGGCCGCATCCGCGGGTCGACATGGCTCGTGTCGCGCCGCGTGTAGGGCTGGACGCCGACGGGGTCGATGCCCGCCATCGCCTCGTCCCAGTCCGGCGCGTTGTCGCGGCCTGCCTCCCAGGGGTGGGTGATGACGACGGCGCCGGTCTCGGCGCGGGCGGCGATGATCCAGCGGTGATAGGCGAGGAGCCGGGCGAAGAGCGGCACAAGCCGCCCCCGCCCCGCCGCCGGGTCGGCGCGGTAGATGCGCCAGGCGAGCG
Source organism: Roseicyclus sp. (assembly GCA_025211115.1). Classification (GTDB taxonomy): domain Bacteria; phylum Pseudomonadota; class Alphaproteobacteria; order Rhodobacterales; family Rhodobacteraceae; genus Roseicyclus. The sequence goes on from JAOARA010000350.1 coordinate 22,655, forward strand.
AGGCCAGAACCGGCGGCTGGCTGATGCCCGAGGAGGGCACGGAGCAGCCCCCCCGCCCCAGCGCGGTTTCCGTGCCCCAGACATCGGGGCCGGGAAAGTACCCCGGATCGGGCCGGTGGAACAGGATATGCGGCACCATCCCGTTGTCCCATTGACCCGACAGAAGCGTCTCGATCTCGGTCCAGGCGCGGCTGACGTCGAAACTGGCGAAGCCCATGGCGGCAAAGGCCGAATCCCAGTTCCACTGGTAGGGGTAAAGCCCCGCGGTCGGCACGGTGTAGCCGCCCCGGTCGTTCAGTTGCAGGATCCGGCGCGCCTCGGCGTCGAGCGGGGCGGTGTCGAAGTCTCTCATCTCGGTCGTCATCCCTTGACAGATCCCGCGGTCAGCCCGCGGGTCATGAACTTTTCCAGCCCCAGGAACAGGGCCATCACCGGCACGGTCGCGATCACCGCCCCGGCCATCAGGTGCTGGCGCGGGATCTCGGAGGAATTGAGCGAGGCGATCCCGCGGGTCAGCGTGAATTTCGAGGGGTCATCGAGCAGCATGAAGGCCAGCAGGAACTCGTTCCAAGCGATCATGAAGACGTAGAGGCTGACCGAGGCCAGCGCCGGCAGCGACAGGGGCAGCGTGATCTTCCAGATCACCTGCAGCCGGTTGAGGCCATCCATCAACCCCGCCTCCTCGATCTCGGCGGGCAGGCCGCGGAAATAGCCCTGCAGCATGTAGAGCGCGACGGGGATGGTCGTGACCGGGTAGATCATCACGATGCCCGTGATCGAGTTGCGCAGCCCGGTCATCGAAAAGGCGATGTAGATCGGCAGCGCCAGCACGATCATCGGCACCATGTAGATGAGAAGGATCGAGCGCGAGAGCGCCTTCTGCCCCCGGAACCTGAGCCGCGCCACCGCGTAGGCGCCGGGGATCGAGAAGGCGAGCGTGATCAGCACGGTCAGCACCGAGACGTAGAAGGACGTCCACATGTAGCGGCCGAAGTTGAAGTCGGTCATCAGCTCGCGGTAGCTGCGGAACAGCTCCCAACCGCGGCTGAGGTCGATGGAAAAGTCGAGCGGGTTGGCGATCAGCTCACCCTGCGATTTCAGCGAGGTCATGACCATGACATAGAAGGGCACGGCGACCGCGGCGGTGAAGAAGATGTAGCCGAACCCGGTCAGGAAGCGGATCACCGCCTCCTCCCATTCATGCCGCGTCAGCGGGCCGCGCGGGCAGCCCGCCATCATCATGGCCACGCCAAACCCCAGCGCCCCCCCGAACCCCAAAGCCGCAACGAGACGCCCGACCAGCCCCACGCCCTCGGCGACATGCACCGGCGCGAAGGGCGTATAGCCCAGCGCCAGCGCCAGCACGGCGGCGCCCGCCGCCAGCATCCCCCGCCGCGCAGTGCCGGGGGCCGCCGCCCCGATCAACCCGCCGAGGATCAGGCAACCGACCAGCCCCGGCCGGACCGGCGCACCGGTCGAGAAGGACAGGATCACCGCCACCGTCGTCGCCACGATCAGCGCCCAGAGCACGCCGAGCACAGGCCCGGTCACATATCCGTACCAGAGCACCCTCATGCCCCCGCCCCCTGCATCTTTATCCCGGAAATATGGTCGGGGGAGTGCAGAGGGGGCAGACAGCCCCC
>JAOARA010000041.1 GCA_025211115.1 Roseicyclus sp.
GCCCGGCGATGACGACGCCGAGGCCGATCATCGTGTGATACTCGATGCGCTTGCGCTCCTGCGTCCAGGCGAAACCGCTGGCCATGTATTGCATCAGAAGCGCGATGGCGACGACCAACCCCGCGACGAAGCCGCCGCCCGGCTGGTTGTGGCCCCGCAGGAAGATGTAGGCGCCCACCACGATGGCGATGGGCATCAGCACGCGTGTCACCACCACCATCATCAGCGGGTGCCGGTCGCGCGAGCGGTCCTGCGCATAGTCCATGTTCTTCAGCCGCCGTGCCGCGGGCCCGTCCAGAAGCGCATGCATCAGCGCGTAGATCAGGAAGCCCGCGATCCCCAGAACGATGATCTCGCCATAGGTGTCGTAGCCGCGGAAATCGACGAGGATGACGTTGACCACATTGGTGCCGCCGCCGCCCTCGTAGCTGTTCTCGATATGGTAGCCCGAGATCGTCTCGATATCCCGCCGCAGGAAGGCCCAGGCCAGCCCGCCCACGCCCGCGCCGGCCGCCAGCGCGATGGCCCCGTCGCGCAGTTTCAGGCCCATCGGGCTTTCCTTGGGCGTTTCCTTGGGCAGGAAATGCAGCGCCAGAAGCAGCAACATGATGGTGACGGTCTCGACCGAGATCTGGGTCAGCGCAAGGTCGGGCGCGGAGAGATAGACGAACCCCGCCGAGATCGACAGGCCGATGATCCCGATCAGCACCAGCGCGCGGAAGCGGTTGTGGTGCATGGTCACGACGGCCACCGTCGCCACGATCAGCATGACCCAGCCCACCGCGATGACGGGCGGCACCACCAGCAACTCGCGCGTGGTCTCGGACAGGCCCGAGCCGCGATAGGCGATATAGCCAAGCGTCACCGAGGCGACCGTGAAGATGGCGAGGTAACGCGAGATCGCGCCGGTATGCGCGCCCTCGGTGATGCCCCGCGACAGCGCCACGGCGCCCGCGATCAGCCGGTCGAAGATCGCCTTGGCCTCGGGGCGGGGGGCCTTGATCCAGGCCGCGTCCAGCGGTCGGTGCATCAGCAGAAGGACCGCGCCGCCCGCGACCGCGATGACCGACATGAAGAGCGCGGGCGTGACGCCGTGCCAGATCTTCAGATGCGGGTGCAGGTCCGCGCCCGTCACCGCGTTGGCCGCGGCGGTCACGATCCCCTCGGCAAGGAAGGGGGCGACACCGATCACCACGACCAGCGTCGCCAACAGCGCGGGTGCGGCCCACATGCCGAAGGGCGGATCATGCGGCTTGTGCGGGTAGTCGTCGCGCACCGGGCCGAGAAAGACGTGGGACACGAAGCGGAAGGAATAGGCCACCGACAGAAGCGCGCCGATGGTCGCCATCACGGGCACGGCATAATGGCTGCCGAACCAGTCGGTGTGCGAGGCCTCTTCCAGCATCATCTCCTTCGACAGGAACCCGTTCAGAAGCGGGATGCCCGCCATCGACAGCGCCGCGATGGTGCCGATCCCGAAGGTGACGGGCATCAGGTGGCGCAGGCCGCCCAGCCGCTTGATGTCGCGGGTGTGGGTCTCGTGATCCACGATCCCCGCGGTCATGAAGAGCGCGGCCTTGAAGGTCAGGTGGTTGATGATGTGAAAGACGGCGGCGACGGCGGCCGCCTCGGTGCCGAAGCCCAGCAGCATGGTCAGAAGGCCGAGGTGGCTGACCGTCGAAAAGGCCAGGAGCGCCTTGAGGTCATCCTTGAAGAGCGCGATCAGTGCGCCCAGCACCATGGTCACAAGGCCCGTGGTGGCGACGATGTAGAACCACGCGTCGGTCCCCGCGAGAACCGGCCACATCCGCGCCATCAGGAACACGCCCGCCTTCACCATGGTCGCCGAATGCAGGTAGGCCGAGACCGGCGTGGGCGCGGCCATCGCGTGCGGAAGCCAGAAGTGAAACGGGAACTGCGCCGACTTGGTGAAGGCGCCCAGCAGGATCAGGATCAGCGCGGGCAGATACATCTCCGAGGCGCGGATCGCGTCGCCCGCCTGCAGGATGTCGGTCAGGTTGTAGCTTCCCGCGATATTGCCGAGGATCAGCATGCCGCCGATCATCGCAAGGCCGCCCGCGCCGGTGACGGCCAGCGCCATCCGCGCGCCCTGCCGTCCCTCGGGCAGGTGCTTCCAGTAGCCGATCAGCAGGAAGGACGAGAGCGAGGTCAGCTCCCAGAAGATCAGCAGCAGAAGGATGTTGTCGGAAATCACGATGCCCAGCATCGCGCCCTGGAACAGCAGAAGGTAGGTGTAGAACTGCCCCATCGGGTCATCGCCCGACAGGTAGAACCGCGCGTAAAGCGTGATCAGCAGGCCGACGCCCGTGATCATGCAGGCAAACAAGAGCCCCAGACCGTCGAGGAAGAAGGAGACCGACAGGCCAAGCTGCGGCAGCCAGTCGATCTCGGCCGTGATGACCTCGCCCCGCAGCACGGCGGGGGCGAGGATCAGGAGCATCACCAGCGCCAGCGCCGTCGGCACCGCCGTGGTCCAGGCGCAGACGGTGCGGCCCGCGCGGATCATAAGCCCCGGAAGAAGCGCGCCGACGAATGGCAGCAGCGCGATCAGAAAGAGGAAATGGCCCCCTGCGCTCATCTGGTGTCCCTTGTGTGCCGTCTTGTGCATGCACTGTTATCGGCACGCGGTCAGGTTGTAAAACGTCACGATCCGCGGGTGTATAGGTGGAGCGGCCCAATGCCGCGGGCCGGGGCGGTTTCAGGCGCTGCGCAACTGGCGGCGCAACGCCTGCGGGGTGGTCCCGTATTCGGCCCGGAAGCGGCGCGTCATGGCCGAGGCGTCGGCGTAGCCCACCCGCCCCGCGATCTCGGTCACAGACAGCGGGCTGTCCTGCAGCATCCGCCACGCCTCGGACATGCGGATCGCGGTGTAGACACCTTGCGGCGACCGCCCCGCCGCCGCGCGGAAGCGCGCCTCGAGGCCGCGCTGGCTGATGCCGAGGCGGCGGGCAAGTTCGGGGATCGGCAGGGGCTGTTCGACGTGCCGCCGCATCAGCGCGGCCGCGGCGCGCAGCACCCGGTCGCGCGCCAGCCCCGGCAGCTGCGGCCCCGCCTCGGGGCGCTCGCCATGCATGAACAGCGCCGAGACATCGAGGCTCAGCTTCGGCCCGTGGTGGCGCGTGATCAGCTCCAGCATCAACTCCAGCGTGGTGGTCGCCCCGCCGCAACTCAGCCGGTCGCGGTCGATGACGGTGCGGTCGCGCAGCACCTGAACCTCGGGGAAGCCCTCTTCGAACTCGGTCAGCACGTCCCAATGCGAGGTCGCGGCATACCCGTCCAGCAGCCCCGCCGCGGCCAGCAGCAGGCTTCCGGTATCCAGCCCCGCCACCGCGTGACAGCGCCGCGCCGCCGAGCGCAGGGCGCGCAGCGTGTCGGGCGTGGCAAGCCCCCGGTGCCCGTAGCTGGGCATCACCAGCAGGTAATCCGCCCCCGGCAGCTCCGACAGGCGCATCTCAGGCGTGACCGGCAGGCCGCTCGAGGACAGCACCTGCCCGCCGTCCAGGCCGAGATAGGTCCACCGATACAGCGGCTTGCGCGACAGCGTGTTGGCCCCGCGCAGGGGTTCCACCGCGTTGGCGAGGCACAGGGTCGAGAAACTCGGGAAGAGAAGGACGGCAACCTCGATCATGCGCGCAATTTTCGAATCCGGCAGGGTTTTGATCCAAGGCTGCATGATGTCGCCCCGCGCGTGTTCCTAGCAATGAAAAAGAAGCAGGGAGGGCGTCATGGATTTCGAATTGTCACCGGAACAGGAGATGATCGTCACCACGGTCCGCGACTTCGTCGAGGCCGAGATCTACCCC